>JBLIDJ010000046.1:0-18295 GCA_047634195.1 Flavobacteriales bacterium | reverse complement strand
TTTGTAAGTAAAGTCGTAATCACCAGCAGCAACACCGTTAGCATTCCACGAGTTCCCAGTCAATACACCAGCAGTGTTGTCGTTGTTCCAAGAACCACCCCCATCATAAGGAGCACCCAAAACAGTGAATAAATCAAACGCATTTTCACTGCTACAAATGGTAACAGCGCCGTCGCCACCTGCGATAGGCATACGATGAGATTCAACTGTTAGTTGAGCTGAATTAGTAGGGCAATTAGGTACAGTAACAGTATATTCAAACACATAAGAACCAGGGCCATCACCTGCTGAAGGGTCAAACTGAGTGCTTGCAAAACCTGTAGTGACTGATAAATCAGCCCATGTACCGCCACCATCTGGAGATCCATTAAGTTCGGTTATTAAAGTAAATAAACCATCACTTTCACATACATCATAGGTAGTATTAACACCAGGATTTGGATCAGCGCTTACAGTAATAGTAACAGTTGCTATATCATCGGCACAAGCAGCAGAAGCTTCCGAAACGATGTGTGAGAAATCGTAATTTCCAGTGGCTACTCCGTTTGCATTCCACGAATTTGCCGTAAGTATTCCAGCAGCATCGTCATTGTTCCAAGAGCCAGCAGCATCGTAAGGACCACCAAGGGCTGTAAATAAGTCAAAAGCGTTTTCGCTACTACAAATAGTGGCGGCACCATCAACACCAGCAACAGGTAATCGTTTTACTGCTACTGTTAACGTTGCCGTTTTAGGGGCACATGTTGCAGAAGTTACGGTGTATTCAAAATCGTAAGAACCAGGTCCATCTCCCGCGTTCGGATCAAAGGTAGAAACGCTAAATCCGATGGTAGGTGTTAAGTCATCCCAAGAACCACCTGAGTTTGGGCTTCCGTTTAATTCATCTATGAGATTAAATACAGCTCCGTCTTCACAGATATTGTAGCTTGTATTGGTTCCTGCATTTAATTCTTCTACGACAGTGATTGTTACTTTGGCTGCATCATCGGCACAGGTACTAGATGCTTCCGAAGCAGTGTAGGTAAAATCATAATTACCCGCAACTACTCCGTTTGCATTCCAAGAATTTGCAGTAAGTGTTCCAGCAGCATCGTCATTGTTCCAAGAGCCACCAGCATCGTAAGGAGCACCAAGAGCTGTAAATAAGTCAAAAGCGTTTTCGCTACTACAAATAGTGGCGGCACCATCAACACCAGCAACAGGCAATCTTTTTACTTCTACTGTTAAAGTTGCCGTTTTAGGGGCACATGTTGCTGAAGTAACGGTGTATTCAAAACCGTAAGAACCAGGTCCATCTCCAGCATTAGGGTTGAACGTTGTAGTACCAAACCCAGTTGTTGTAGCCAATTCAGCCCAAGAACCTCCTGCATCAGGGCTGCCATTTAATTCGTCTATGAGATTAAATACAGCTCCGTCTTCACAGATATTGTAGCTTGTATTGGTTCCTGCATTTAATTCTTCTACGACAGTGATTGTTACTGTTGCTGCATCATCGGCACAGGTACTAGATGCTTCCGAAGCAGTGTAGGTAAAATCATAATTACCCGCAACTACTCCGTTTGCATTCCAAGAATTTGCAGTAAGTATTCCAGCAGCATCGTCGTTGTTCCAAGAACCACCGCCATCATAAGGCGTGCCTAATACAGTGAATAAATCGAAAGCAGTTTCGGTGTTACAAATGGTTGCCGCACCATCAACACCAGCAACAGGTAGTCGTTTCACTTCTACTGTTAACGTTGCCGATTTAGACGGACATGAAGTGGATGTAACCGTGTATTCAAAATTGTATGAACCCGGACCGTCACCAGCATTGGGGTTGAACGTTGTTGTACCAAACCCAGTTGTTGTAGACAAATCGGCCCAAGAACCACCTGTGTTTGGCGTTCCATTTAATTCATCGATAAGATTAAACACAGCACCATCTTCACAAATATTAAAACTGGTGTTTGTTCCTGCATTTAGTTCTTCAACAACAGTCACCGTAATTGTTGCCATGGCATCAGGGCAATCTGTTGAGCTTGCAACTACAGTATATTCAAAATCATAAGAACCAGCAGCAACTCCAGTTGCATCCCATTCATTTCCAGTAAGGACACCTACAGCGCTGACATTATCCCAAGTTCCGCCTGTCTCAGCAGTATTTCCTAAAAGTGTGAATATGTTGAGGTTAGTAATGGTGTTACAGACTTCAACAGTCTTATCTACTCCAGCTATGGGTTGATGCGTAACATCAACAGTTACCGTCGCACTTGCATCAGGGCAAACGTTCGTTGTTGGGAGTGTGTATGTGAAATTATATGAATTCCCTCCTAAACTAGAAGCATTAAATTTATTGATATTCAGCGCATTTGACGGCGTATCGTCGTTCCAAGTTCCTCCCGCTTCTGGTGTTCCACCAAGACCTGATATTAAATCATAGTTAGTTTCTGTTTCACAAATACCCACGGTGTTATCTGAGCCGGGGTCTCGAGGGGTGTCAATTTGAACATTAGTGGTTACATCAAAGGCATCACATGTCCCGTTGTCAATGTTAACGGTGTAAATACCTGCATCTGTTGCAATAACACCATTACGTGTAGCATTTCTATTTCCGTCGGTATAAGCAGTTGGTCCAGACCAGGCATAAATAGTACTTCCACCACCATCAGTTACTGATAAGGTCAAATTTTCACCGACACATATGGGTCCATTGTTTGTTGCTGAAAAGCTACTTGGATCAAATACGGTGATGTTGATAAAAGCAGTGTCGGTCATGCATTCCGATAAATCGCTTACTTGAGTAACTAACCAATATTGTCCACCATCGGCTCCGGTCATGTTTCTTACAGCATCTTGCTGACCATTGGTGGCCATAAAATTTTGTGTCCAAGCATTTGGTCCTCCAAAATAAAAATCAAAGTCAGGATCGATGATTAAATCTCTGTAATCGTTGTTTGTTAAAATCAAATCTTCTCCTGGACAAAAAGTAATATCATTACTTAAGAGCGTAGGAGCAAGGGGTCTTTTTACTTGTTCAAAAGGATGACTGATGACAACACTGGTGCAACCCGTTACCTCATTTGTTATCACCACATCGTGTGGGACGTTCATGGCAGGATAAGGCTCTTTTCTTGTTGGGTCTTGATCTGTTGATGTCCAAGTTCCATTGTCTGTCCATGCATAAGAAATGGGATTGCCATCATTGGCATTGGCAGTTAAATCAAATACAGCATCAAAACCATTACATTGTGGAGTATTACTGGTAATTGAACCTGTAGGAGCAGGATTGACATTGACAGTCATGGTTGAGATAGCAGTACATCCACTTTCGGTATCTGTTACAGTGACAGTGTACAAAGTGGTTACGATAGTCGTAGAAGAAGGGTTAGCCAAATTGTCGTCGTCTAAATCTCCGGCCGGAGTCCAAACATAAGCATATGATCCACTGCCTTCGTCGGCTGTTGGCGAACCACCAATAACAACGGCATCTCGTTCACAAATTGTTTTATCTGTTCCTGCAGAAGCGGTAACAGGAGTGACCATCACAATACTCACATTGTCTACAGAAATACACCCACTAGTAGGGTCGGTTACGGTAAGGGTGTAAGATCTGTCGGCGGTTGGTGTAGAAGTAGGATTTTGAGTGTTGGTTGCTGATAGTTCGGTGCCAGGAGCCCATAAGTAAGTGAAAGTTCCACTACCACCCGAGGCGGTTGGAGTACCCCCTAGTACTACATCGTTGCCTGTACAAAGCGTGGTGTCTCTACCAGCAGTAATAACAGGTGATTCGTACACGGTAACAGTTTGTTCCACCATGTCGTCGGGGCAACCGTTGGCTCCTGTTTCAATCACCTGTACTTTCCAAGTGCCTGCCGTGGTCCAATCAACGGTAATGCTATTAGAGCTTTGACCAGCAGAAATAGCACCACCACCTGTTAAGGTCCAAACGTATGAGTTTCCTCCAGTGTTGGTTACGGAGTATGTTTTGCTCATTCCTTCACAATGATCTACAGAGCCTGTGATAGGAGAGGTGTCTGGTTTTGGCAATACTGTTATGGTAACATCGTCGGACCCAACGCAACTGCCGTTAGCTACACTTAAGGTGTATGTTGTGGTTGCTGGATTAACAGCTGTTGGATTAAGAATACTTGGGTCGTTTAAATAAGTGGATGGTGTCCAGGTATAAGTAACACCCGTGTTAAAGGTAATGGATGCACTTCTCCAGGTACCTGCATCACCATTTGTACCATCTAATACTCTTATTTTCCACGCCCCATTAGCAGATTGTCCGTTAAAAAGATTAAATGCTTGTTCTGGCCTATAATCCCCATTGTAATTATTATTACCTGCAACGGTAATAGCTGTTGCAGCACCTGTTTTAAAGCAAACATTACGATAATTTGTTCCACCTCCTCCATTGCCATCCGATAAGTTGATTGCTGTTCCATCAGGGCTTACTAGCTGTATTTGAAGATCGTAATTCCATGTATGATCGATATTAACACAAACGGATGCAATGGAGGTAACAGTAGCATCGTTCATAGTTGTAGGAAACATACCGCTAGCATTGAAAGTTTTGGTTACCCAAGTACTAGCCCCGTCAGGGATTCCAGTGTTAAATGATTGTGAATAACTGGTTGTTTTAGTAAGACTTGTTGTACCACTAAGGTTTGCATCTTCTCCATCGCAAATAGTTTGTGGTGGGCCAGCATTGACAACCGCTTTTGTAGCAACCGAAATTAAAACACTCTGAGTATATCCTGCACAACCACCAGCAGTTACCTGCACTCTGTAATAAGTATCTGAAGCTGGGGTTGCATTGTATGATGTTCCTATTACTCCTCCTATATTATTATAAGTTACGTTGTCTGTAGAGCTTTGCCACTGAAGTGTTTTCCCTCCCGTTGCTCCACTTAAGGTTAGATTGTATGAATCACCTTGACAGATTGATTGGGAAGAGTTAACAGAGTTTCCTACTGCTGCTGGACATACGTCGAAACTATAATCTTCTATTTCCCCCCAACTGTTAAAATCGCATGGGCCTGTCGGATTGGCATTATAATCCATATTAATTCGAAATCGAGGCGTGACACCAACCAAAGCACCCATAGGAACCAATACATTCGTGCTTACAGTTGTGTTTGCTCCACTTCCAACTGGAAAATTTTCACCAGCATCTACCCAATCACCATCGTTGTTCCAGTCAAAATAGGCTATTACATATTCTGTCCCGACAGAGTTAAGAAAAGAAACGGATAAAAGATATGTTTGACCTGGAGAGAGGGTGGTTACTTGACCGGTATAATTTCCATAACCTGCTCCGTTTGCACCAGAATTATTGTTGATAGTATTGAATGTAACATTCGTTATCCATTCTGAATTATTATTTCTTCCTGTTCCTGCACAATATTGGGCAGATAATAAATGGGGTATTTGCAATAAAAGAAAAGTAATACAAAAACGTAAGAGAAAAGTAAATGGTTGGTACATAATTGTGGTGGTTTTTTTAATAGCCTCAATTTCGTGAAAAATAGTGAGTTTCACCTCCTTTAATCGCCTTATTTTGAGGGCATAACCAAGGTATAAGTACCTTCATTATTTACGTATTCGTCTTAATTTTTGTGAGTTAAATCGTTATTTTAAAGCGTTAAGCGTATATTTTTTTAAGAATAACAAAAATAGGATTACAATTTATCGCATAAAAAATGAATATGTTAATAACTTATTAACCCTAAAATTACACCTAGAAATAAAAAGGGGGAGATAATCATAAAATAGTAGGACAAAAAAAATCGCTCATTCAATTAAGAATGAGCGATTAATGTATTAAAAGCGGTTGTGTAAAATTACTTTACTTTATCAACAATTGCTTTAAACGCTTCTGGGTGATTAGCAGCTAAATCTGCCAACACTTTACGGTTTAGTTCAATACCATTAGCATTGATACGTCCCATGAACGATGAATATGATAATCCGTAAGGACGAACACCTGCGTTGATACGCATGATCCATAATGCACGGAAGTTTCTTTTCTTAGTTTTTCTATCGCGGTATGCATAAACTAACCCTTTTTCCCAGGCGTTTTTTGCTACTGTCCAAACATTTTTTCTACGACCAAAGTATCCTTTGGTTTGTTTTAAGACTCTTTTTCTACGAGCTCTACTGGCTACTGCGTTTACCGATCTTGGCATTTCTTTTTTGTTTTTTGGTTTCAGTGACTAACATGTGCTAGTTCTTTGTACTGATTCCCTGGTTAACTTACCTAATTAATTGTGTTGGGTTTAAATTAAATGCAAAGCATTAATTTAACATTTTTCGTATCTGACTTATGCACTAAAGTTGCATGCGTTAAATTACGCTTACGTTTAGTCGCTTTTTTAGTCAAGATGTGGCTTTTGAAAGCATGCTTTCTTTTAATTTTCCCTGTTCCCGTCAATTTGAATCTCTTCTTTGCACTGGCAACCGTTTTCATCTTTGGCATGGCCTCTTGTTATTTTTGGTTTACTATTTATTTTTTCTTCTTGGGGTTGATCATGATAATCATTCTCTTCCCTTCTAGTTTTGGCATTTGCTCCAATAAGCCAATGTCTTCCAGCTCTTGAGCAAATTTCAACAATAGAATTTCACCACGTTCTTTAAAAACGATGGTTCTACCTTTGAAAAACACGTATGCTTTTACTTTAGATCCCTCTTCTAAGAATTTTCTTGCATGAGCCAATTTAAATAAGAAATCATGATCGTCGGTATTCGGACCAAAACGGATTTCTTTTAAAATTACTTTCGACTGCTTAGCTTTCAGTTCTTTCTGACGTTTCTTTTGGTCGTATAAAAATTTTTGATAATCAATAATTTTACATACGGGAGGAACAGCATTTGGAGATATTTCTACCAAATCCAATTCTTTTTCCTCTGCAAGTGCACGTGCTTCTTTTAGGCTATATACTCCTGGGTCTACACCGTCGGCTATTAAACGAACCTCTAGTGCCGATATGCGCTCATTAATTTTGTGCGCTGCCTCTACTTGGTGGCGCATCGGACGCTTACCGGACATTCTCTTGTTTGCTATGGTTTGTCCTCCACTTTAGTTAAATTCATTCTATTTATTATGCATCAAAAGAGATTTCGGGCAATTGCTCCTTAATCTCTCCTTCTATTAAACTTACAAAATCATTGATGGAAAACTGACCTAAATCACCTTCACCATGTTTACGAGCGGAAACTAGTTCTTCATCGGCTTCTTTTTCTCCAACAATCAGCATAAATGGGGTTTTACTCATTTCTGCGTCACGTATTTTTCGGCCAATTTTTTCACTTCGCTCGTCAACGAGAGCGCGAATATCGTAATTATTTAATAAACTAGAAACTTTTTGTGCGTATTCATTGAAACGATCGCTAATTGGTAAAATAATTACCTGCTCTGGGGTAAGCCATAATGGGAAATTCCCAGCGCAATGTTCTATCAAAACGGCAACAAATCTTTCTAGTGAACCAAACGGAGCACGGTGTATCATGACGGGTCTGTGTTTTTTGTTGTCAGCTCCTGTGTATTCTAACTCAAAACGCTCTGGCAAGTTGTAATCAACCTGAATGGTTCCCAATTGCCATTTTCTTCCAATCGCATCTTTGACCATGAAATCTAGTTTCGGGCCATAAAATGCTGCTTCACCATATTCTACAACAGTAGTCAATCCTTTTTCTGCTGCTGCTTCTATGATTGCACTTTCTGCTTTTTCCCAATTCTCGTCCGAACCTATGTATTTCTCTTTGTCGTTTGGGTCTCGTAATGAAATCTGTGCCGTATATTCTTTAAAATCTAGTGCTTTAAACACATACATCACTAAGTCAATCACTTGTTTGAATTCTGACTTAACCTGTTCTTGCGTACAAAAAATGTGTGCATCGTCTTGTGTAAATCCTCTTACCCTGGTTAAACCATGTAATTCTCCACTTTGTTCGTAGCGATACACAGTTCCAAACTCAGCGTATTTTACAGGTAATTCTTTGTACGACTTTGGAGTTGCCTTGTATATTTCACAGTGATGTGGGCAATTCATTGGTTTCAAATAAAACTCTTCTCCTTCGTTGGGTGTCTTAATAGGTTGAAAAGAATCTTCTCCATACTTCTCATAATGCCCTGAACAAACGTATAATTCTTTGTTTCCAATATGGGGCGTAATTACCTGATCGTAACCCATTTTGGTTTGAGCACGTTTCATGAAATCTACTAATTTCTCTCTTAGTGCCGTTCCTTTAGGTAACCAAAGAGGTAAGCCTTGACCAACACGCTCTGAGAAAGTAAACAACTGAAGTTCTTTACCCAATTTACGGTGATCGCGTTTTTTCGCTTCTTCCAATAAAGTAAGGTATTCTGTTAAGTCCTTATTTTTAAGAAATGTGATGCCGTATATTCTGGTTAATTGTTTGTTTTTTTCATCACCTCTCCAATAAGCACCTGCTATGCTCATTACTTTGGCCGCTTTTATAAAGCCTGTATGAGGAATATGTGGCCCACGACAAAGGTCAGTAAAATCACCTTGTTTGTAAAAAGTGATTTGACCGTCTTCTAAGTCTTGTAGTAATTCTAATTTATATGGGTCTTCTTTTTCAGTGAAATAAGCAATGGCATCTGCTTTACTAATTTCTTGACGAACGAATTCGTTTTTTAGCCTAGCCAGCTCAAGCATTTTTGCTTCAATCTTCGGGAAATCAGCATCAGACAAATTATGTTCGCCCAAATCTACGTCGTAATAAAACCCATTTTCTATGGGAGGTCCTATCGCTAATTTGATACCCGGAAATAAAAACTCCAAAGCCTCAGCCATCAGGTGAGCAGAACTATGCCACATGGTCGATTTACCATCTTCGTCGTTCCAAGTGAGTAGTTGTACACTACAATCTTCGTTTAATGAGCGGGTTGCGTCCCAAACCTCACCATTTACTTTTGCCGACAGCACATTTCTGGCTAATCCTTCACTTATGCTTTTTGCTACCTCTAGGGCAGTTGTTCCTTTCGAATATTCTCTGACAGAACCATCGGGTAAACTTACGTTTATCATGTGCTTTTAAAATAGTGTCCAAAGGTACACGCTATTTTAAAAGTTAAAAATGCTTTATGAAGAAATTAGAAAATAATTTATAAGGTAATAATACTGTTACAAGAGAAAGCTTTATGACAGTTTTTCTAAACGTAAAGAGAGATACTTACGATTGAAAATTTGATAACCAATGCAAGGCGTATTCTTGGTTGACAAATAAGCGAGTAGGTTTTAAGGTAGCGCCCAAACTCATGTACACATTGCCTAATATTCTATGGATACTACTTTTTACCAAAATAGCATCTGCCAAAGTATATTTATTAGCTTCTTCACTTTTAGAAAATTTAGTTGCTTCTTTTGTTATGTTATTGCCAAATGTTAGTTCTATCAAATTAGGCAAGGGTTTTTGGTTTGAAATTAATCCCATATAGCTTACCACTTCTTTTGCACATGCCAAATCCAAATTTGCTTTTGGTTTGTAAAGAATGTGAATTATTTGATCCTTTCTCAACCCTACATACATGTGCTCAAATTCCTGACCAGTGACTAGCTGATTAGCATAGATGAATTCCTCCAATGTTGGAAATTGTTCTTGCACAAAAAATAGTTTATTGTGGTTAATATTCATGTTTAAATTAACGCTTAAAAACTTCTATTTCTTTGTTTATTTTGACTAGGCCTGTGAACTTCCCGTTGAATCGAGTAGCTCTAACGATATGATTGTCTATCCAATGGTAATTCCCACCTCTGGGTTTGCCCATGAGTAATCCATGATAGGGGAATTTATGTAGCTTGAGCCAAGTTTCCGTAACATCTCTGTGGTCTTCTGTGCGAGAAGTGAAAAAAGTGATTAAATGCCCCTGCTTAAACCATTGTTTTATGGTGTCTAAGGCATCAGGATAAGGCATGCAGGTAACCATGCGTTCAGGTTCCTCATTCGGGACATCGTCGGTAATTGTTCCATCGATATCAATTAAAAAATTCTTGACTTCTGATGGCAGAATAGGGCTTATTAAGTTGCCTTGTTCATCTTTGGTCTCTTGTAATTCTTTCATAGTAAATAAAAGTCCGGCATTCGCCGGACCTGACTTTATTTTTTTAATGTCTCGTTGATATACCAATGTAAATAGGTGCGATGTGCTTGTGTGCTTTTATCTCCGACAGTTTTGTTGGCATATTTACGTGTAATGCTTTTTAACTCAGTTAATGCTTGTGCTTGAGCATGATAATGATAGCTTTTCCCATTAACAATAGAAAGTAACCTAGTCACATATTGTTGCTGAACATTTTGTCTAATGCTGTGCACGCTGCCTTTGGCGTCAGTGGCAAATAAAGCGTTGGTTAAATCACTCATGTAGTTGCTTAACGAATACTCATTTCCGTATTCTTTGGTGTCAACAATTCTACGTAATACATTTCTGTGCAACAGATGATTCAACAAGTCATTATGAATAGACAACCACCTGCCATGTATTTTCGGGTCTTCGTTTGAACTAAAGTGATTAAACCCTCTTCGTTGTTGTTGTAAATAAGGGTAAAGATCTTTGTTTTCGTTAAAATTGTTTGATGCAAAAGCATATTTACTCAACGCATTCATAGCTGTTTTTTGCTGTTTTAAAGATAATGGTTCAAACGGTTTTTTTGTGGTGTTTTGACCATAGTTAGATCTATCGACATGTACACCAGCAATTTGGCGTGTGATAACTCTCAGCTGTATGGCATATTCACCAGTTAGGTTCATGTATGCAGCCAGCATTTCTTGGTTTGATTGCCCGTCGACGCTGTATTTTTCTTTTATTTTTGGGAGCGTAGTTTTTATCAATTCCATTCTTTCAATGGCGTATGCAACAGGGTCGCTAGACAAATCATAGATGTTTACGCGCGGGTCTATTCCTTTTCCGGCCGAACGCATATCGTCAGCATCATTTCCAAACATGAGGTTAGGTTCAGTTGATTTTCTTAAAATAGTAAGCAATCTATTACCCTCATCTTCTTCATTGGCAGGACTAGTGCTGTATCCGTAGTCTATTGCCCAATAATCATACGGCCCCGGTTTGTTGTCGTAAAAGAGTGTTTGCTCATCTTTATTAGCAGCTATGTTGATGGACGGATACTCCATAACAGAATTACACAAGCCTTCTTTCATTATTTTTTCTTTGTTTTTTATGTCTGCCGGACTTTGCATCGTACTGGCTTTCATATTATGGTTTAAACCAAGTGTGTGACCAACTTCGTGCAAGACCAAACGATAAAGTGTTTGCTGTACAAATTCATTTTTTTCCATTTCATTGTAACCAATGATGGGCATAAGATTATTTGCCAAATTGGTGTTGTGATTCATCAAGAGTCCCATTTGACAATTGGTATGATCAAACTCAGGTGATTCTTCAAAAATGTTGAGGCTAGCTGTTTCGTAGGCATCAATTCTTTTAAGTCTATTGGTAATGCTACTTAGTTCTAGCATAATGTCTGCACCTATTATTTGCCCAGTTCGAGGGTTCACAAAACTTGGTCCGTAACCACCAAAAGGAGGCCTTGGTGAAGATGTCCAGCGAAGCACATTGTAACGAATATCTCCCGCATCCCAATCCGCTGTGTCTGGCTGAATTTTTACTGCTACTGCATTTTTGAATCCTGCTTTTTCAAATGCCAAGTTCCATTGCAACACTCCGTTTTTGATAATGTCTCTGAATTCTAGGGGAGTGGTGTTTTCAATCCACCAAGTAATCGGTTCTTTTACTTCTGATACGGCAGCACTTGAATCTTTCTTTTCTAAATGCCATCGGTGAATAATGTCTCTATAAGGTGTAACATCAGTTGATGTCATGTCATTTACTTGTGTCATGAAATATCCTATACGAGGATCATCTTTTCGTGCCTTAAAACTGTTTTTTGGAAATGCAATTAAACTATGTTGAATTTCTAAAGAGATAGATCGTGCGTCTGTTACAGCGCTACTTCCATATGATTTAGGGTAAGGATTATCATAAACATACTGCACCCTAATGTCGGTGTTTTCTGGGTAGTTTTTTGTTTGTAGTATTTTACTTTTAGTTTTACTTAAACTCCCTAAGCCAAAAGCAGATGGATTGGTACCTCTCGGTGTTGGTTTTATTTGCTGAAATGATTCGTTAATGAAAACATCGTCTGCTTTTATCAGGTAAGTGTTTTTTTTACTGTCGGAGGCCAAGATTTTTTCATTGGCTAAAATGGGGTTGTTAATATTAGCATCTTTTGATTTGCTAATCGCATTTTCGGGATCGAAATAATAGCCAGTGTTTTTTTGAACGAATTCTATTTTGTCGTAATATTTTTCAATGGTAAATATTTTTGACCCTCTATAGTTACCTTTAAAATGCCCAGCATCGACAATACCATCCTCCACATAACTGAAATAAATAAACTCTTGGTTTAGTTGTTCTTTTTTTATTTCAAAAAACAAATCACCATTGATGGTATCTCTATACAAACCAAAAAGGCCTTCTGATAAGACGCAATTTTTAGTGAGTTCTTTTATTGTTTTTTCTTTTGAAATAGACTTTTCTGTTGCCGCCTTCTTTTTTTTGTTTTTCCGACGTTGACCCTGACAAGGAGTCACAAAAATTATTAAAGCGAGTAGGGTAATAGAACATAAATGTTTTACGGACATAATAGAAAATTTTAGTTTGGGAAATTACACTTTTATGATTTAATGCAATTTAGCGTGAAATGATTTGAGAAACAGTGTATTTTGGCATATAAATGTATGAAAACAATCATTCATCGTATTTAAAGGAAGATATGCAATGAATTGAATTACTCTTAAAATCATTTAACAATATCCTAAAGTTATGGAACATACCATATTAATAGTCGAGGACGATCAAATGTCGCTTTCCTTATTGCAATTTAAATTGGAACATGAAGGTTTCATATTGATGCCCCGCTAATTTCTAAAATTGCTATCTGCTTATAGGTCTTGTTTTGCTATATGGTAGCCATTAGTTTTTTTATGTCCACATATAGTCGTATCGATCAATTAGCGTATGAGCGAAGAGAAAAAAGACTGACAGGGAAATTACAGAAATACTTGATAGAGCTATTGTTTTCTGAAGAAGAAAATGATGTACGACCGAAAAACACCCTATAAGTTCGCTTACATTCCAGACCCTTTTGTTGGACAGAAGCACCATCGGACTTAAAATCTTTTTTGAAGCAACATAACAGATGGACAGGAGCAACTGCTGAAACATATTGGATTCATCGAAAAACGTTTTTTAATTCAGACTATGGAGCGCTCGGTTGATTGAGTATGCCTTTCCTGTTTTTGTTTGAATGGTTGGCGCCTATCATCGAGTTTTTAGGGATTTGATATTTTATGGTACTTATTCTTTTAGTTGCAGTAACCTGGGACCTTGCTATTTGTGTGTTTATTGGAGTCTATGCATTCTCATTAATGTATTCGTTCGCAACCATATATTTTGAAGAAAGAATTGATCATCAACACCAAAAAAGGAGTGACTTTGACATGTTAATTACCTTATCCTTTATTGAGGTTTTCATATTCCATCCAGTAGTTTTTTGGGGTTCTATCATCAGAAACATTGATTTAATTCGCGAAAAGAAGGCTGGAGTCAGTTGAAAAGAGTAGGATTTAATCAAGATTAAAAAGGATAGTTTCGTAAATTTTAGAGCTTATGCTGTTCAAGTAAAAGCTAAAATAGAAGCAGTTATACCGCTATTCGGTCGTTCTAAAGAAGTAATTAAAAAAAAGTTCTTATTCCCTTTAATTTTACTGGAAACAGGAAGGTTATGACCGCAAAAACGGAAAATCATGTGAAAGTATTAATTGTCGAGGATAATATCATCGATCAATTAGCTTATAAATCAAGCCTAAAAAAGTCGAAACTACCATTACAATCAAAAATGGTGGGTTCTGTTTTGGAAGCTAAGCAAGTCTTGAAAGTGGAAAAATTTGATATCGCGATTGTCGATTATCAATTGCTCGATGGAACTGGTTTTGATGTGATTCCATTTTTGAGTAATTCTTTAATAATTTTTGTAACCGGGGAAGGTGATTTGTCAGTTGCTGTTAAAGCAATGAAATTGGGTGCGTTTGATTTTTTAGCAAAAGATACCAAAAAAGAATATTTAAACATCTTACATCAGGTACTTAAAAAAGGTATTGAAAAAATAGAAGTAACAAATCAACTGAGGAGTGCTGAAATACAAATTAACAGGTTGTCAAGTGCCTTAAGTAAAGTTGATAATGGGATAATTTTATCTAATGAACTAGGTGAAATAACGTGGGTAAATGAATATTTTATTAAAATCTCTGGTTATGAATTATCAGAGCTTCAATCTTTTTCAAATTCCGAATTAATAAATAAAAAAATAACAGGCTTAATGCTTGGAAGTAAAGAGTTTGAAACGTTACTAGAAACTAAAAAGTCTATTTCATTTGAGCACAAAAACATGGATAAAAAAGGAGAAGAATATTATGTAATTACGACACTTACTCCAATGATTAACAAAGAAGGTGATGTGTCTGAAGTTATGGCTGTTGAAGTAGATATTAGTAAACAAAAAGAACATGAAACTGAGTTACTTAATGCAAAAATAGAAGCAGAATCTTCTGTGCGTGCTAAAGATCAGTTTTTGGTAAATATGAGTCACGAGATTAGAACACCTATGAATGCTATCTTGGGGATGTCTCAATTGCTTGAAGATACAAGAGTCTCTGCTATCCAAAAAAAGTATTTACATGTGATAAACGATTCTTCAAATAATTTGATCACTATTATAAGCGACATACTAGACTTTTCTAAAATTAATGCAGGAAAAATTGATATTGAGAAAGTTACGTTTAATTTACCTCGATCTTTACGAGAGATGAAAAATAGCTATACGCTTAGAAACTCGAATAAAAATGTAGAATTATTATTTGAAATAGACCCTGGTTTGCCAAAATTGGTTAAAAGTGATTCTGTGAGAATTAGTCAAATATTAAATAATTTATTGAGTAATTCATTCAAATTTACAGACCAAGGTTCTGTTGAAGTGAATGTTAAAATGGTTGGTGCAAATAATGCTAAAAGCTGGGTTGAATTTTCAGTATTAGATACTGGAATTGGGATAAGCGAGGATGTTTTGCCTCATGTATTCGAAAAATTCACGCAAGCTAATGCAAGTATTACACGAACATATGGTGGGACAGGAATTGGGTTGTCAATCGTGAAAAAGTTGACAGAATTAATGAATGGTCATTTAACCATTAAAAGCGCTCTAGGAGAAGGAACAATCATGCGAGTTGTGCTCCCATTAGATACACCAGAAAACCTTAAATTGGTTAGGAGTAGAATGATATCAAGTAAAATTTCCGCTTCTAAATTAAATCTTAAAGGGATAAAGATATTACTGGTTGAGGACAATAAAATGAATCAGATGCTCGCCTTACAATACCTCAACAAACAGGGTGCAGAAGTTGAATTTTGTGAAAACGGTAAAGAAGCTACATCACAATACTTATCTTCCGATTATGATATAATTTTGATGGATTTACAAATGCCGGTTATGGGAGGTTTAGATGCTACAGAGTTAATCAGAAGTTCAAAGAAAGATAAAGAAGTACAAATCCCTATTTTAGCGATGACGGCTCATGCATTACAAGGTGACAGAGAAAATTGTTTAAGTCGTGGGATGAATGATTACATTTCAAAACCGATAAAACTATCAGAGCTGAAACACAAAATATTGAGTTTGATAAAGGGTGATAAAAATAATCCTTTAAGCGCAATTGCGTGGTGAAAACCTCACAAAATGGCTGATTTTCGGAGAGTTTGTTTTCCAATTTGGTACGCATCAATTCATCATCTTTATTGAATTATCATCTGTTTTGTGGTAATTCAGATTCTAGAAATTTTTAATGCCGTTTTCTATCGTGTATATTTAGCGTATTAATATAAAGGTGATGAATGATTTGTAATACAGCGTTTTTGAAAGAACAGTGTGATAATGATCAAGAAATGGTTCAAACTATGGTTGATATTTTTATTAACACAGCTCCTGACTATCTTCAAAGTATTATTGAGGCACAAAAAAGCTGCAAGTTTCAAGAATTGAAAAATGCAGCTCATGGATTTTTGTCGTCTCTAAAAATAATGGGCGCTGAACAAATAGTTGTTCTTACTCAACAAATAGAGCACAATATCATTGACAATAAACTTGAATCAATTGAACATCTAACAAAAGAAGTTTGCCGATTGACGTATCAAGCTTTGGATGAATTAAATGCGTTGAAAAATTAAGGTATTATTTATTTACCCATTTTCCTTTTTTAGACTCACCTAAGATATTGATGGTTTTTGTCTTCTCGTAATTTTTAACAGCTTGCATCATTTCTTCATAAGTGTCTCTTCTGATTTTAATGCCAGAATTAGCCCCTTTGTTTTTTACTTCAATGTAAAATCCGTCTTTTAAATCCTTCGGTTTGGTGGAAGGTCTTCCCATAATAGTTTGATTTAATGCGTGTGTTAATGACGCAATTTATTTGATAAAATTACCAATATGAAATCTCAATTTTAGCTGATTTTTCAAAGGCTGAAAATGATTAAATAATTTGAATAAAACAAATGTTTTTTACAACATTTCAAGAAAGGCTGTAAGCGTCGTCATTATTGCGTTTAAAGCTGTTTTTATTCAAATAATTGAATGTGTCTTGCTTTTTTTTCAGGGTATATATCGTCAATAGTAATCAAGATACCGGTCTCTTGAACTTTCCCGAAGTCATCATTGTTCGCAGTTCCGAAGGTAAGCATGCTTGGAGAAAGTTGCATGTAGTTGTTTATCAAGGGAGGTATAAATTCTCCTTGAGCCCTAACAAATTTTTGCAAAACTTTATGTCCTTCTTTAAAACTTAAACCTTGCAATGATTCTTTGAAATCATTGTTCGATAGGTCAAAAAACAAGGGGATTTTTGGTGTTACCAACTTTTTTAAATCAGGAAAAAAATGGTTCATGAAATATTGTAAAGCACCTCTTGCTTCTATGTTGTAATTAGGATACATGGTCACTTTACCAAAGAAGTACTTTATGTGAGGGTTTTGAACGACAATGGCACCAATTCCATCCCAAAGATTGTCTAAAGCAAATAAGCCTTTTCTGGGGTTAACAGCAGGTTGATAACTGGGCTGTATCCAAGACCTACCAAGTTCAATGGTATGTGGTAAGTATGTTTTTGTGAATTCATCAGAAAAATCAAAATAATGTGCCGTACTTATCGCCTGTTCATCGCGACTAAGCTCATCACTCAAAGTCCCACAATCAATAAAACGGTACCCACCTATAATTTCGTGGTCTTCTGGTGCATAAACAATCAATTGTTGGTAACATTTTTCACATGTGTCGTAATCGTCAATGTCTAATGTTTTCCCAGTTCCACCGCCTGCGGCTGTGAATGAAACTTCACGCAATCGACCAATCTCCTCCATCACATCAGGAGCAGTATGGTGATTTAAAATATATAACTCATGACCACTTTTGTTGGTGTTGCCAATAAAATGTTTTTTGTCAATATGTCTAATCATGTAGGCTGTTTTTATCTTGTCTCAACGAATATACTTTTTCTTTGATTTCATTGGCCCATTCTTGATCAGTTTTATCGTCAGTCAACTCCGAAGGGTCAATAGCTTTACCAAAGGTGATATCTATGGTTTTATTTTTTTGTTTGAAAAGTTCCTGAGCCAAAAAAAACATTTCTATGTTGGCTTTAATGCCAATAGCGCTTCTAGCGTTACTAAGTCGGTAGAAAAAATCTGTTAGTTCTCCGTCAAGGTAAACAGGAACTATTTTCTTTTTAAATTTTTTGGCACGTGTAACAAATGTTTTTTTCCAAGCCAAATCTTGAACTACACCCTTTTTTTTACGACTAACTAGTCCTGCAGGAAAGACAAAAATACCCATGTCGGAAGCAAATAACTCATTGACATCTTTAAGTGCTGTTTTAGAATTTGATCCATGTTTATTGATCCCTACAAACAACCCTTTTAGGTTTTTTAGGTGCATTAAAATATCATTGACAATAAACCTTACATCCTTCCTATATTCATGCATTGCATGCACAATAGCCATAGCATCCATTCCACCCAATGGGTGATTAACCACAAAAATACAACCTCCTTCAGTTTCAATATTTTTTTCATTAAAAACATTGACAGTGATGTTAAATCGATGGATGATCTCATGACAGAAATCATAATTTAACAACTCTTTATTTTCAATTAAAATCTGATTGATATCTTCTT
>JBLIDJ010000045.1:0-18480 GCA_047634195.1 Flavobacteriales bacterium | reverse complement strand
TATCTCTAACAGCATTTCTTTTATACTGTGCTTAGCTTTCTCTATTTCTTTTTTAAGAGTTTTTGGCGTCTTTTTTTGAAAACCACTCAATTAAAAAAGTTCCCCCACATAAAATCACCTAATCAGGCAACTACACGCAAATGCTAAACAAAAATTATTTTCACATAGCCAATTCTAGTTTCTTCTTTTTGCTATACAACAAACCCCAAAGATTAGCCTAAACACGCGAAAGATTAGCTGCGCTGAATGCTGAAGCATTTCGCGCGGGAGCGAGGGCAGCACACAATATTAAGTGCATAAAAATACTTATTTAAATAAGTATTTCTAAGGTTTGCTGAGTAGCCTTATTCTTATGGGTACAAATCCTACAATACTTGATAAACAAGGATGTTACCATAATTGAATGGCTCCTCACTCTATGTTGCTTTTTGCTTTTACTACGCAACACACCGAATGATTCGACAGGCTCACCACAGGCAGTTCGGCGCGAGCCTAGAGGCAGTAAAAGGTTTATCTGTTAAAAACTCTAATAATATGAAGGTAAAATTGTGTCAATTTGAAACACACGAATGTTAAAATTTTGTCTCATTTGATATTCTCCTGATAATCTAATATAATCAGTTTTTGATACTAAAATTTTAGCTGTACCACTAGAAAGCTGAATAGGTTTTATGGTGTCATTATTAATTATTATCAATGGATTGTACCATTCTATAACTGCTTTTGGAAAGATACTTATTTCAATTGAGTCTTCTTTATTCGTTAGTTTTTGAGAGTAAGCAATTTCAATTTTCTCAAATTTAAAAGTATCATAATTCGCTACTTTTAGAAGTTCATTAGTAATTAAGTATTCCAAGTAATCAAATTGATATGTATATTCAGAATCATTTTTATCAAAAATATCAAAAAGCTTTTTATACTCTTTATTTATGATCTTATCAATCCACATTACATGTTTATTAACTTGATTCAACAACAGTTTAAAGTCCTTCAGGTCATTCATCAAACTTTCTCTATTTGCTGACTTGGCATCATACTGTCTGATATCTTCTGATTTTTCTATTATTGCATCCATCAATAATCTATAATGGTCTAATTTAATTGGTTGATACTTGTAAGTGTCGTAGAATTCCTCAATTGTAGACTCTGTCAGCTCTCTAATTGCGATTCTATTGTTTGTATTCAGTGATTTAGTGTTGCAACTAGCTATTAAGAGTACAACTAAAAGCGGTAGAATAATTATAGATTTCATATGTTTTCTAGTGATTTTTTATGCACAATAAATTTCTCATTTTCACTGCGCAACACACCCCAAAGATTAGCCTAAACACGCGAAAGATTCGCGCGGGAGCGGTAAAAGGATTCGCGCGGGAGCGATGGATTTACTTATCTACTATTAGTTGCAAAGAATTATTATAGTAATGACGAAGTAAGTAAATTTCAGTGTTATCGTCAGTCATTTTACCTTGAATTCCAATATATGTGTTATTCTCTTTTTTTGAGAGACTGTAATTGAACGTGCCATCTTGGCCAATTAAATATTGTTTGCCGCTTTCTGTTACTTTACCACTTTCGAAATAGAGAACATTAAACATTTTATTAGCTGTATCAGAGCTAAATTCTTCAATATCCATATCTATTTTAATATATGTAAGCCTGTCGTAAAAATTATGACCACCGTAATTAACCCAATATCCATTTTGAAGAAGCGTATTCACAATCTGTTTAGATTTTAACGATAAGTCAATTGTATCAGAATATGATGGAAGGCTGTCATATGATATTGCCATTCTAATAGCTCCATCTTTTTTAAAAAACCAAGAACCACTTTTTTTTCCATTAGAATACTCTCCCTTAACATTTGAACTAATATATTCTCCATGGCGATAACAACTTTTGTACAAAACACTATCTGACTTCACTTCATCTCCAAATTCATTTTCGGCATATATCTGTTCTGTGGAATCCGGTTCTAATCGACATTTGTATGTAAAAAGATCTACAAGATTAGTCTTTTCATCAAATTGTTTTATTACAATTTTATCATAATCGAATTGAGTTAATTCAAATTGAAAGAATGAATTGGATAATCTTTATATAATTTATGCAGTCCTAGCGCAAATTTTTCATTTCCCCAGTGATACTCATTGTACCTTTCTAAAAACTGAGTTCTATCCTCTCCCACGAACAAATATTCAGTTTCTATTCTAAGTTCCTGACAAAATGTAGTATTAGAAAAAATTAAAACAAATAAACAGCAGAAGACTTTTTTCATTTGGGTTCTATTATTATATCAATATGGTAATAACTATTCTAATATCAACACTATGCCTCTTCCAAAAATAAGGCATCTCACTCGCCTATTCAATTTTTATTTCGTTAGTAGCTTTTTCTTTTTACTACGCAAAAAACCTCTATGATTTGCCTTTCGACGCGAGCGAGAAAATCAGTTATCAGTTTTGTGAGTTTATTAGGTGTTTCACTTTCTTCTCAAATTCACTTTTTAAGCTCAAAAGGATTGAACAAGGAATAGAGAACAAAGTAAGCCCCACTAAAACAAATCCAATTCTCTCCCAAATACTAGGATTTGAATTACCATTAATAGTAACATTTTCTCCCAAAAGAAATCCAGAAAAAAAGACGAGTAGAAACACCCCAATAAAAACAAACTGCCTTCTTAACCTTACTTTAAGTTCAATACTCTGAGTGTTTTCTTGCTTGTTGGACTCCCAAAAGGCTTTGCAAAACATTCCACAAAATTCTAATGTATCATTTTTGATTCTAACATAGGTTATATCATTTGTAGGGAATATCATAGATCTTCTTTCACTATTAACTTTCGCTACGATATCTGACATTCTTTCTCTATTGCCTTTTGTCGTGTTTTTCATCTATTCCATAAATAATAAAGTAACAAACTCCCTTAATTAATTACAACCTTTGCTTGTTGTTTACCCTCTTCTTTTTTCTACGCAACACACCGAATGGTTCGACAGGCTGACCACACGCAGTTAGCCGTGAGCTAGCGCAATAAACCAGCATTATATATAGGTTTTGTTAGCCGTATTTATTGTATTATACTGTCACCCCTGTCTTCAATAGATATTTGGAATTTGTTTTTTTGTGATTGTAAGTGTCCTTCAATCCCTGGGAATAAAGAAGATGATGAAATATTCATTCTTTCTAAATCTCGGATAATTTCCTTTTTCCATTCCTTATTGATTTTAAGTTTAAAATATGGATTATTGCCCTCAATGTTTTGAAGAATTTGATAGTTTGCGTTTAAATTAGTTTCGAAATCAACATTTATATCGCCTTGACATAGAAAAAGTCCACTCTGTTTTATCATTCTATCAAATTTGAAATAAGGTTGAACCAATTCTACAAACTTTCTTTGATTAGTATTCAATACAATGTTTTTAAATGAGTCATCTTCACTTATACTCCCTCCATTTCTTAACTTCACAATCTCAAATGATTCATCGTCATAGTTCAGCCTGAAGAGGTGCATTGTTGAACTTAGTAATTCAAAATAATTTATTGCGTAAATTGAGCTATCTTCATTTGAATTTACTGTTGCAAAATATGCAGCAACATACTGAGAACGAGAAAAATCTAGTAATCTTGTTGGTGACCCATAATGTTGTAATAAGGACAATGTTTGAAAATCACTGTGAATAGAATATTTATTTGAATATAAATGGGGGTTTCTTTTAAAGTCATGAATACAAAATTTTTCGAAAAGCTGCTTTTTATTGTCCATATCAACTTCCAGATAAGTTCTATCAATTGACGACTCCAATTTCCATGAATAGTCAGATTGTCCTCTATAAACCCAGTTAGAGTTTAAAGAAGATAAGAAGCTTTTTAATTCTCCCCAATTTTCAAATTCCTTCTCAGTGAACATTTTCTAGTCTTTATTTATTATGGCTAACCTACGAACTACACAACACTCATTACTACCCCACATCCCCCCTCCAAAAATAATACATCTAACGGGCTTTCCTATTATTCCGTATTATTTATTAAGTCATACCTATCATCCCCAAAAGCCAAAACAAAAAAAAGCCTATTTCTTATACAAGAAACAGGCTTTTCACAAAAGTGTTTAGATACGCTTAAATATCAATCTTAGCGTACTTCGCGTTGCGCTCAATAAAATCTCTACGAGGTGGCACATCGTCGCCCATGAGCATAGAAAACACTCTATCGGCTTCAATAGCACTGTCAATGGTTACTTGTCTTAGTGTTCTGAACTCAGGGTTCATGGTCGTTTCCCACAGTTGTTCTGCGTTCATCTCACCCAGACCTTTGTAACGTTGTACATGTACTGAGTTTTCAGACCCTCCACCTTTCAATTCTGCTACAGCTGCTTCGCGCTCTTTCTCTGACCAGCAATAGCGTTGTTGTTTTCCTTTTTTAATTAAGTATAAAGGAGGCGTGGCAATGTAAATATATCCGTGCTCAATCATTTCGGCCATGTAGCGGAAAAAGAACGTAAGAATTAGGGTAACAATATGGCTACCATCGACATCGGCATCACACATGATAATCACCTTGTGGTAACGTAGTTTTTCTATGTTCAATGCCTTGGCATCTTCATCGGTACCTACCCTTACACCAAGTGCAGTATAGATGTTTTTAATCTCTTCGTTTTCAAAAATCTTATGTTGCATGGCTTTCTCAACATTCAAAATCTTACCACGCAAAGGCATAATCGCCTGAAATTCTCTGTCACGACCTTGTTTGGCTGTACCACCTGCCGAATCTCCCTCGACCAAGTACAATTCGCATTTTGCAGGCTCTCTACCCGAACAATCGGCTAGTTTACCCGGCAAACTAGAAGAAGACATCACACTTTTACGCTGTACCATTTCACGTGCTTTTTTAGCAGCGTTACGGGCCTGTGCGGCAAGCATTACTTTCTCTACAATGGTTTTGGCATCTTTAGGATGTTCTTCCAAGTAGTTGGTCAACATTTCAGTTACCGACTGACTTACGGCAGCAGTTACGTCACGGTTACCCAATTTGGTTTTGGTTTGTCCTTCAAATTGTGGCTCTTGCACTTTAACCGAAATAATAGCGGTCAATCCTTCACGGAAATCATCTGGAGCAATCTCAAATTTTAGTTTAGCCAACAATCCTGAATCGTCAGCATATTTTTTAAGCGTAGAAGTTAATCCACGTCTAAAACCTGCTAAGTGAGTACCCCCTTCGTGGGTGTTAATATTGTTTACGTAAGAAAAGATATGTTCGGCATACGAACTGTTGTACACCATGGCTACCTCAACAGGAATACCATTTTTCTCGCCTTCCATGTATATTACGTCTTCAATCAACTGATCTCTAGACACA
The DNA here is from genome assembly GCA_047634195.1 of Flavobacteriales bacterium. Classification (GTDB taxonomy): domain Bacteria; phylum Bacteroidota; class Bacteroidia; order Flavobacteriales_D; family Luteibaculaceae; genus JBLIDJ01. Next base: position 13,125 of record JBLIDJ010000045.1, on the reverse strand, counting down.
TCTAAGAAGCTTACAAATTCTTTTAGTCCACCTTCAGAAAAGAAACTGTCGGTTCTAAAAACACCGTCATCATCGGCATCTCTTTCATCAATAATAGAAAGTGTAATGCCTTTGTTTAAGAAAGCTAACTCTCTAATTCTGGCAACTAAAGTATCGTATACGTATTCGGTGGTTTCAAATATAGAAGCATCTGGCACGAAATGAATCATGGTACCGTTTGCCTCGTTTACCCCAATTTCTTCTAGTGGGCCAAGTGGTTTACCTATGCTGTATGATTGTGTGTACGTTTTTCCGTTTTTATAAACCGTAGCGGTAAGCAAAGAAGATAGCGCGTTTACACACGAAACACCTACTCCGTGAAGTCCACCAGATACTTTGTACGAATCTTTATCGAACTTACCACCAGCATGCAGGACAGTCATGACAACTTCCAAGGCCGATTTGCCTTCTTTTTCGTGCCAATCTACGGGAATACCACGACCGTTATCTTTTACGGTAATGGAATCATCTTTGTGTATGATTACAGAAATCGTGTCGCAATGTCCTGCTAACGCTTCATCAATCGAGTTATCGACAACCTCATACACTAAGTGATGTAAACCTTTTACACCAATATCACCAATGTACATGGCAGGTCTTTTACGAACTGCTTCTAGGCCTTCTAAAACCTGGATACTATCTGCTGAATATTCTTTTGGTAATTTATCTTCCTGACTCATAATCAACTGTGGTTATGTCATATTATTGAACAATAAACAAATATAACATTCCCAGTCTCTTTCGCGCCCTTTGAATACGTGTTTCTTGGGTTTTTTATCAACAACCAATTAACACTAAAAAGAATAGGTAAGACCACCTAATACCGTAAGCGGCATACTTTGGTATTTGTACCATCTTTGGTAGCTGGTATTTGCCAAGTTATTGAGTTGAATAAATGCCGAAATACGTTTGGTGTATCGGTATTCTACGTCCAAATTAACATCAAAGAATCCTTTCAGTTTTTGCACCTCAGCAATATCCGTTGTATTCAACGCTGCTGGTGTAAGTGCTTTCGCTTCTCTGTCGCCTATGTAGTAAATCTCTGTACCTAGCTTAAACTTATCCTGAATCTTGAATCGGCTACCTACTCCTATTTTGTAAATAGGCAAGTTCCATGCTCCTTCGTTCGAAAAGCCATAGTCGTACCAATCACCTTTTATATACAACTCGGTGTTGATCCCTTTATGATAATTAAGTTCGGCAGACACGTTAAGTATTCTTCCGTCGTCATAAATCAAGGTGTACTTGTTTCCTGCACTTGCAATGGTGTCGTTGACAAACAAGGCCATGTTCTCCACCTTTTTGTTGGTAAGGTTAATGTTAAAACTCGTCGATTTTGACAACGAACCTTTAATACCAGCATAGGCCACCAATTTTTCATTGGTATTTTGCAAATCAATGTGAGAGCTAACAAATGGGTTTTCGGCAAAAGCATTGCCCCAGTTGTTACGAATGATGCCTCCTTTTAAACCAGCATAAGGAATAAACATGCTGCGAAACATGCTGTAGCTAATTTCTGCTTTTGGAAAAAAGTGAAATTTGGCGGTTTTGTACATATCGCCTTGAATGGACAATCCTACCTGAATTTTAATGCGCTTGCCTGTGCTTATTATTTGAGGGGTTACTTCCAGTATCGCATTGTTTTGTGTTACGTTGGTTGTGTCACGCAAGTCAACACTTTTTAGTTGGTTGTAGTCGATATTAAAGTCAAGCTTGTACCATTCTTTCTGATGTAATTTTCCAAAAGTATTGTTCAACTGAATACGGGTTTCGTTGGCCTTGTATTGGTCAGACACATGACTGAAATCAATCTCGGTAGCGTATTGAATTTTTAAAGAATCGGCCAAGATGCTGCGCAACGCAACATTTCCGCCTATGCGATTAACCAATTGTGCGATGTCTTTTTCAACAGCCAATGGTTCTATCGTAATTGGGTAACCATAAAAATGACGGGCAAATCTATTGTAACTCAACTTTGTTTCTACCTGTCTTTTTTTGCTTAAATATTTCCCCCACAAAGTCAATCCATTGTTGGAGAATTGGCTAGAAATAACATCATTCACGCCTCCGTTGGAAGCCAAATGATCGAAGGTCAAACCTATCTGAGATTTTTTGCTTCTCAATTGATTCATGCTCACTTGAATCAAAGAAGTGTTGTGCAATCCTAAACCTGCTTTTACGTAGACTTTTTGAAGTTCACCCAAAGGCTCCATAATTCTCAGCCTGGCTGGCAAAATGGCTTTTACCTGGTACGCTGTTTTTACCTTTTTAGGCATAAACAAGTACATAGGCTCTTCAATAGTAACAATAGAATCGTAGATACGTGGCGAAACATTTATCTTAAAAGCATCGCCCACCGTAAGCATTCTGTTACCAAAGGTAAATACTGTTTCGTCGCCCAAACCAAGGGGTGTTTGTGCAAAAGAAGCACTGCCGACAAAACAAGCTATTATTAAAAGAAACTTATTTTTCATCCGTACTGTTTTCATTAGTTGGCACTTCCACATTGTTGTTCGTTTTCAAACTATCTGTTGGCGTAATATTATCTTGACTTTCTTCAGGCGTATCGAATAGCTTGTTGTATTTCTCACTTCCATCTACAGGAACATCTATTTCCTTGTTTTCTTGTTCTACCTTTTCTTTTATCGCTTCTTTAGCAACAATCTCGGCCAGTTTGTTCTTGGCTATTTCTACCAAATCTTCTCCGTCGTGATAGTCTATGATACTTTGCAAAGTTGCTTTGGCTTGAAACGCATCTCCTTGCACCATGTACATATCGGCCAAGAGGATAAACGCTTGGGCGTTCCAGTGATCGTAAGATGGGGTAGCGTGTATCATTTGAAACACTTTTGACTCTACCGAATCAAATTTTGTTTGAGAGAAATAAATCTCCGCAATGGCAAATCGTGCCTCCGCCGAAACTTCTGTTTGTGTTGCCTCCACTACTTGACCATATGCCTCAATAGATTGTTCGGTCTCGTTCATTTTGCCCAATGCTCTTGCTTTAGAAACCATGGCTTCTAGCTTTATCTCATCAGGTGTGTTGTCATTTAAGAGTACCAACTCCGATAAGTTAATCACACTGGCAAACTGGTTCAGGTTGTACAAACACCTCATTTGGCCAATTTGCGCTTCCAGCACATTGGTTTTAAATTCGGCTACACGCTCCAGTGCCATATAGTTGTTCAGTGATTCTGAATAATCTTTTCGCTCAAAATTTAAACTTGCCGTAGCCACCAATGCTGCTTCCGAGAACTTATTGACGGGCTGTTTGGCTACAAAAGAAAAGTTCTCTAAAGCCTTATCTTCATCCTCTAGTTTAAGGTAACATTCGGCTAAGTAATAGTGAGCGTTGAGTCCAAAAATTCCTGGACTGAATCGTGTCAAATATTTCTTCAAGGCTTCAACAGACTTATCACAGTCGTTTGCCAAGTATATATTCTCTGCTGCTCTGTAATTCACCGAATCAAGCTCCGACTTAGATATGTCGTAAAAAGTTAGGCTTTCTACCCAGTCGTTGTAGTCATCTATTTTTCCAGTTTCTACATACACATCTTGCGCCCTGGCAATCGCATCTTTCGAGTCTTGATAGTTAGGGAATTCTGTCGCTATTCTTTTAAAGGTGTTGATGGCTTGGTCGTACTCTTTTTTGCGGTAATGAATTAGTCCAATTTGCAACAGGGCTTTTTTCATGTACAACGATCCTTCATACTCAGCAACCAAAGGCGTGAAATACGAAAGTGCTTGGTCGTCTTTACCCGTTTTAAAATAAGCTTCCCCTATCTCGTAACGTGCATTTACGTCGTACTCCGAATTTGGAAAGTCGGTCAATAATTGGTTTAAAGTCATGGACTTCTCCACAAACTCCAACTTAAATCCATGACACAAAGCTTTTTGATACAGCGCATAATCAACGTTTACCATTCCGTTGGTTATCGCTTTTTGGTAGTACTCAATGGCTGACTCGTAATTTTTGGCTACAAAATAACAGTCACCCGCTCTAGTTAAAGCGTCACTAATCATTTTTAAGTCTTGATTTTTGGAATCAGCAAACTTCCTAAAATTAATCAATGCTTGCTCATACTTTTCTGTTTTGAAATAGGCGTAACCAACATTGTAGTCGGCCAAGGCATGATATTCAGAATTGTAAGCAGCTCCGTTTCGTTGAAATTCACGGTAAGAAATTAGCGCATCTTCATAATCTCTTGAGCGGTAATAACACTCCGAAATCCAGTACAAACTCTCGGCAGCTATTAGTTTGTCGAAAGGATATTTTTGAACTTTACGGAACACAAACAAAGCCGATTCGTATTTCTTGTTCAAAAACAACTCTACTCCCCTGTTGAATGCAATAATTTGATAAGCTGTTTGTAGCCTGAAATCTTTTTTCGAAATTCTGTCTAAAGATGACAGTGCTTCTTCATAGTTTCTGGTCGTCATGTACACTGACACCAAAAATTCGTTGGCTTCGTCTCTGTTTGCCGACTCAGGATATTCGTTCAAGTAGCGCTCAAACGACTCTATGGCTTCGTTGTATGGGTTGTAAGACAACTCATAGGCCAACTTAGCAAAGTTGAACAAGGCATCTTCGGTGATGTCTCTGTCAAAACGCAGGTTAGATGCCTTTTTGAAAGCGTTTTTAGCAAAAGACTTATTGCCTTCTTTCAGGTAACATTCAGCCAATTGGTAAGATGCTGTTTGCCCCAATAGGTCATTACCCGATGCAACTTTCAAGAAATTAGCGATCGCTTTATCGTACTTCCCTGTTTTGAAATACGCATATCCTAGTTGATAAAAATCTTCTCGGCTAGCGCCACTGCTTTGCCCAACAGAAGTTTCCAAATAAGGCAATGCTTTTTCAAAGGCTTCGGTGTTGTAGTATGCTTCTCCAACAAGCCTTGATATTTCATCTGCTTTTTTATCAAAAGCATCACCTTCCATCATAGGTAGGCAGTAATCCAGCAATTCGTCAAACTTCTTTTGCAAATACAAGATTTGAGCAACATAGTAAGGTACTACTTTGTCGAACTTCCTTGATTTCTGTAGTCGAACAAATTCTTTTAAAGCCGTTTCATAGTTTCCTTTGGCATAGGCAATATGAGCGAAGTAATAGGTTGCTGGCTCTGCGTAAGGGCTGTTCCCATTTTTCACATCGTACAACAACCTTCCCGATGCTTCAAACTGGTTGAGCATGAAATAGCTGTAACCTAGTTTAAATTGGTATTCGGTCAATTCGTTTTTATCTAAATCGCTTCTATCAACCTCAGCCATCCATTTCACCACACTTGGGTAATCTTTTTGACGGTAGGCCGATTTACCCATTAAAAAATACACACGATTCACCCATTGACTCTCTGGATGCTCTGCAATAAAGTTCAACAGCAACACATCTGCGTCGTTATTGAACAGTTCTAGTGCGCAATGTGCTTGATAATATTGAGCATTTGTTTTTACCTCACTCACAGAAGTGGATAAATTAGAGATTACTTTCTCGAAGTATTTTTGTGCCGCCCCGAAGAGTTGCTTGTCAAACAAATCTACTCCCTGTCTATAGGCAGTAGGTGTTTCATCAAAAAATACGGTTTGTTGCGCGTTAGAATTAGCTAGCGAAAACGCTAAAAAAAAGACTAACAACCAAGACTTTAAAGTCATTGAAATTCAATTATGGATTATAGGTACTAAATTTACGTGAACCTCTTGATGTAAAAACCAAAACAGTTGATAGTTTTCAACGCTACTTTGTTGATATTATTTAAACGCCACAAATTCCATAAACCATATAAAGTTTTCTATTTTTAACGTGGATAATAAAAACCTAATTATGTCGGTTTCAGAAGCAATCATTTCATTACAAGGAGTTGATATCTATCAAAAAGATAGTTTGGTGTTGAACAAGGTCAATTTGACTGTGAACAAAGGAGAGTTTGTTTACCTCATTGGTAAAACGGGTAGCGGAAAAAGCTCTTTATTGAAGTCATTTTATGCCGATATTACCCCTGAAAATGGCACAGCCGAAGTAGCAGGTTTTAATTTAATGAAGCTAAAAAAATCGCAAATTCCTTATCTGCGACGTAAAATTGGGATTGTATTCCAAGATTTTCAATTGCTTACCGACAGAAACATCAACGAAAACTTAACCTTTGTTTTAAAAGCTACGGGCTGGAAAGGCAAAAAAGAAATCAAAAACCGCATTCAAGAAGTTTTAAGCAAAGTTGGCTTGAACACCAAAGGGTTTAAATTTCCTCATGAACTTTCGGGAGGTGAGCAGCAACGTGTGGTGATAGCAAGAGCATTGCTCAACGATCCTGATTTAATTTTGGCAGATGAGCCTACCGGGAATCTTGACCCTCAAACAACTTCAGAGATATTGGCCCTTTTGGTAGAAATAAGCAACAACAACAAAGCCGTGATTATGGCTACGCACGATTACGAAACCATCCGTAATTATGCTTCCAGAACCATTACCTGCGAAAACGGTGTTATTAAAGATTCCAAAGCAGTTTCATCAAATGCACCGCTCCCAGTTCAGTAGAAAATTGGGATAACATTCCTTCTCTATTTTTAATGTCTTCGGCCTGAAAGGGCAAGGTGAAAACACGCTTAATTTCTTTTTGCATTGCTTCGGCTGTGTCGGCAATGACACAATAAGGCTCTAAGCCAGTTTGTGAAACCATAAACGAGTTGACCACACAAAAGCGCCCATTAAACAAGGCAAACAACAATTTCAATTTTATACCTGTTGGCTGAAAAGTGGGCAATACGTTAATCTGCGCTTTGAGCAACAATTGTTTTATGTGCTCCATATCATCTTGTTTGTCAAGCGTGATGTGTTTGTAACCTTTTATCAAGTCAAACATCCATAATGGTGCGCCGCCACCTGCAATAACCAATGGAATATTGATATGTGCAAAAACTTCAGTAACTAAATAACGTACGGCTTCTTGATTTTCACCGACACTTAAATTTCCGTGGTACAAAGCATAATCTCCTTTGCCTTCTATGCACGTCAAGGTTTCGTTTGGATGGAAAGCTTGTAAGTAATGAACGGCATCGAATTTTTGAGATAGGTATTGCTCGTCGTTATTAGAAATAGCGCACAATCCATCAGCATGACGCAATACTGCTTCGTACTTTTTGAGCTTGAACGCCTCTATTTTGAAATACATTTTCTTGAAAACATCTTGCTCTACGTTGGCTAAACCATCGTAGTACTCATGTTCTAAATTGTGTATTCTCACCCACTTTTTACGATTCTTTAACTCTTTGTGTGGTAAGTAGTAAGTACTGTGCAATCCTTCAAACAAAATGGGGTAATCATCCTCCAACAATCTAGCAATCAAGGTGTCTTCCATCCTACTATTAACAATGTAGGGTTTTAGGCTAAAATGTTTCAGGAGTTTTTCAGAACGTTGATAATAATGAACTTCAAAACATACATCTTCTAGTTTGTTTTGAGCCTCTCTTCCGTACTGAAAGCAATGCAAAATCACCTTAACTCCTTTTTTATGTAGTGCTTTTATTTTGTAATATACATCTATCACACCGCCATAATTGGCTGGATAAGGCACATCAAAAGAAACAATATGTAAGTGGTGGTTATTCAATTTGGTATAGTATATCTGTTATCACCAAGGCTTCATCGTTCCAATCAAATGTTGATTTTATGGATTCACAATTTTGAGCTTTAGCTTCAATCTCTTTTTTGTTGTTTTTCAAATAATTTAAGCAATTCACCATAGCCTCAACACTGTGCTCTGGCAATACCCAACCCAAATTGTTGTCGGTAATGATTTGTCCTACCTCAACCAATGGGCTTGCCAAAACAGGAATTCCAGCGTGAATGTAATCAAACAATTTGTTAGGCAAACTATACAAATAATTAACGTTGGTACTTTTATCTAAAGTCACCCCAACATCTGCACTTCGTGTGTATTGCATCATTTTGTGATAGTCCATTTTAGGCAAAAATGAAACCCGTTTGCTAAGGTTGTTTCTATCCACAAACTCTTTCAATTGATTTATCACATCTCCACCACCAATTATCAACAAGTTAATGAATGTTGTTTGTTTAATGGCTTCCAACAATTCTTCGGCTCCTCTGTCTATGTTGATACCGCTGCCTTGCAAAATTAGAAGCAACTCGTTTTCTGGAAATAATTCACTCGACGGTTTTACTGTTTCTCCAGAAAATGGATCGAAAACGGGAATGTTTCTTACGACATGAAACACCTTTCCATATTTTTTGAAAAACAAATCAGCAATAGACTGACTCACTGTGATACACTGATGCACATGAGGTACAATGAATCTTTCAATGGTTTGCCACGTTTTTTTAACCAAAGGTTTATGCTGAATTTCAGGTACTTCGGTGAAATATTCGTGGCTATCGAAAATAAGAGGCACACCTTTCAATTTGCTGGCCACAAAACAAGCCAATAAGGTATCCAGGTCGTTTGCCCAAATGACGGAACATCTTTTGGACATCAATAAAAAAAACAACCTGAGGTTAAACATTGCATAAAACAACGCTCCAGAAGTAGCCCACAATTTCATGCGAATAACGGGGTAGGGTCGTTTAATATCTGAACTGCTTTTTAATTCCCTGCCTATGAGAATGGGCGTAAAACCAGCAATCAACATGGAGTCACACGTTTTTTTCACGCGTTGATCGGTCACTAGATCATTTGTAACTGCGACGGCAATTTTCCTCAATGTGCTGAATTTTAACCAAATTTAAGAATTCAATTATCTTACACGAGCTTAATCCTGAATAATGCACTAAAATCTTTAATGCTTAGTTATTTTGCATCGATGTGAGAGTTCTAATCATTAATTTGGTTTTATATTCGCCTTTCTACAATTTGATGATGCAACAAGACGTAAAATTACAATCCTACAATACTTTCGGCTTTCCTATTAGCTGTCAATTATTTGCGACCATAAAAACGGAGCAAGACTTTCTAAGTCTTTTAGATAGCCCAGCTTTTCAGCAAAAAAAAATGATTCTAGGTGGAGGAAGCAATGTGTTGTTCACCCATGACTTTGATGGTTTGATTATTTGGAATCAACTCAAAGGCATAGAAAAAATAAAAGAAGACGAACATAACATTTGGCTCAAAGTAGGCGCAGGAGAAGTATGGCACGACTTTGTGATGTATTGTGTCAATAACGATATTGGCGGAATAGAAAACCTTTCGTTAATTCCTGGTTACGTTGGGGCAGCACCCATGCAAAACATTGGTGCCTATGGCACAGAAACTAAAGATGTGTGCGAATCGGTTTCTTTCATTGATTTTGAACATGGAACATTACATCAACTAAACACCACCGAATGTCAGTTTGATTACCGAGAAAGCATTTTTAAACAAGAGTTAAAAGAAAAAGTGTTCATCACCTCTGTTACCTTCAAGTTTTCAAAAAAACATGAAGTAAACACAAAGTATGGTGCCATAGAAGAAGAATTGGCACTTCTCAACATCACACACCCATCCATAAAACAAGTAAGTGATGCAGTGATAAAAATACGGTCAAACAAATTGCCTGATCCTAAAAAATTGGGCAATGCTGGTAGTTTTTTCAAAAACCCCATCGTATCGGAACAATTGGCCGCTACCCTAAAACAAAACCACCCAAACATTCCTTGCTACCCTGTTCCACAAGGAGCTAAACTTGCCGCAGGTTGGCTCATAGAACAAGCCGGCTGGAAAGGCCACACCTCAGGATACGTAGGTGTTCACCAAAAACAAGCCTTGGTGCTTGTCAATTACGGCGGTGGTGTTGGCAATGACATTCTCACTTTGTCGGAGCAAATACAAGCAGACGTATTCAAAAAATTTGGCGTGACGCTAGAACGAGAAGTTAATTTGGTTGGGTAAGTAGTCAGTAAATAGTACTGAGTAAAAAGTATTAAGTAATAAGTATTGCATTCAAACTCCTAATGGATATCAGGGCTAACTTTCTAACCTATTCAACATTCATAATTAAAAATTCAACATTCCTTGCCCTTTCCGACTTTTGACTAGAACCAGTATTCAGTAAAAAGTACTAAGTAATAAGTATTGCTTTCAAACTCCTAATGGATATCAGGGCTAACTTTCTAACCCATTCAACATTCATAATTAAAAATTCAACATTCCTTGCCCTTTCCGACTCCTGCCCTGAGCTTGCCGAAGGGTTCGACTTTTTTAAACTGAGCGGAGCCGAGGTTCTGACATTCCGACTTTCGACTAGAACCAGTATTCAGTAAAAAGTACTAAGTAATGAGTATTGCTTTCAAACTCCTAATGGATATCAGGGCTAACTTTCTAACCCATTTAACATTCATAATTAAAAATTCAACATTCCCTGCCCTTTCCGACTTTCGACTAGAACCAGTATTCAGTAAAAAGTACTAAGTAATAAGTAATAAGTATAGCGCTCAGACTCTCAAATGATATCAGGACTGACTTTTGACTTTCTGACTTTCGCCTTTTGACTTTTGACTTTCTGACTTTTTTCAACAAAATTTTGCATACATAATTAAATTATGCATATTTGTCTTATGTATCAAAAAGATTTTTTAAAGGGAACCATCAAAACTATGCTACTTTGTTTGTTGGACGAGCAAGGTGAAATGTATGGTTATGAAATTACACAAACAGTAAAATCAAGAACCTCCGAGGAGATTAACCTTACCGAAGGAGCACTTTACCCTGCCTTGCACAAAATGGAAGCTACGCTTTTGGTGGTGTCTACTACTAAAAAAATAGAAGGTAGAACAAGGAAGTATTATCAATTGACACCCCTAGGGAAAAAAGAAGCCAAAAAAGCCAAAGAAGGTTGGTCTGCATTTTCATCCTTAATGGGACACATCATTAATCCTATGAGCCATGCTTAATCCACATCAATTGACCTTTGTTGCCAACCGCATAAAAAAGGCTACGAACAACAAGCAAGTGGCAGAAGAAATGCTAGATCATTATGCGACACGCATGGAACATGATATGTTGCTTGGAATACCTTTTGAAGAAGCTTTTGAGAAATCGTTTGACGACATGCCCGCTTCAACTGTTGCACACATCAGCAAAAAACAAAAACAAATAAAACTAGAAATTATGTTTAAAAAAGTTAGCCCTCCTGCCTTTCTGCTATCCATTATTGCTTTTATCGTTTTTACCAATATTTCATCCCAAGAAAAGCCATGGAATATGCCCATAGCTGAGAATGACATAACCAGCATGCCTTCTGGATTTGGGTTTAGAGAACACCCTATTTATAAAACAAAAAAACTTCATAAAGGAATTGACTTCATTGCTCCTACTGGGACTCCTGTCAATGCTGTACAACGTGGCATAGTAACGAAAGTGTCACAGACAAAAAGAGGCTATGGCAACATGATTGAGATAACGCACGATGACAGTACTATTTCAAGATACGCACATTTGCATGAAATAAAGGTTGTCCTTGATCAAAAAATAGAAGATCATGAAATAATCGGTAGCGTTGGAAGCACTGGTACATCAACCGCCCCACATTTACATTTTGAGATGATGAAGGAAGGGGTGACATTCAATCCAGCTCCCTTTATTTTTCCTTCTGATAGTAAAACTACAAAAGAATAAGAAGTTTATGCTTCCATTTGCTCTTTCACAAAATCAACCAAATCTTTTACGTAATCGGCAGAGAATTTGAATTGAATTCCTGCTGCTTCATATATTTCTGGAATAGTTTTGGTGTATCCCAAGCTCAATGCAGCTTGATATTGCGCTAACGCTTTTTTAGGATTTTCTTTGTAATTTTTCCAAACAGCAATTGCGCCTAGTTGTGCAAAACCATATTCAATGTAATAAAAAGGCACTTCGTAAATATGAAGTTGCTTTTGCCATTGAATAGCTTGGAAAGATTCATAACCGGTCCAATCAACGCTCTTAGATCCAAATTCTTGTTGCATGTTCAACCACGCTTCTTCTCTTTCTGCATGCGAGTGCGTAGGGTTTTCGTACAACCAATGCTGGAATTTATCCACCACCGCTACCCATGGCAAGACTGAAAGCATACGCTCGAACTGATCTTGCTTGGCTCTTTTTAAATCCTCTTCCTTATCGTAAAACAAATGCCAGGCATCCATAGAGATAAGCTCCATGCTCATAGAAGCCAATTCGGCTACTTCTGATGGTAAGCTCTTGAATGAGGTTAATTTTAAATCTTTTGTCAAAAACGAATGAATGGCGTGACCACCTTCGTGCATCATGGTTATCAAATCGTCGTGCGTGCCTACGGCATTCATGAAAATAAACGGAATACCAGACTCGTACAACGGATAGTTGTAACCTCCGGGTGCTTTTCCTTTTTTCGATGCTAAATCCAAGAACCCATTGTCTCGCATGATTGTTAAGTACGATCCGAAAACGGGGTTAATGCTTGTGAAAGCCTCAATAGATTTGTCTGTCAATTCTTCACTGGTAGCAAAAGGCTCTAGTGGTTCTAGTCCTTTCGGATCTACTTCCAAATCGAAAGGTTTGAGGCTATCGAATCCTAAACTAGCTTTTCGTTTTTCGTGCATTGCCTCTATCATTGGCAACACATGGCATTTGATAGCTTCATGAAAATCGAAACAATCCTGTGCCGTATAATCAAAACGACCCATTGATTCGAACTTGTAATCTCTGTAATTATCAAAATCAGCGTTCTTAGCAAGCTGCTGTCTTTTGGTAATTAGTTTATCCAACAATTCGTGGAATACTGCTCTATCTTTATTTCTTCGGGTATTTACTTTTTCGTAAATCGTTTGACGAAGCACTCTATCCTTGTCAGACAACAACTTGCCTGCCTGTGGCATAGTCAGTTCCTCATTGTTGTGCTCTACAACCATAGCACCAGCAATATTGCCATATTCCTGTGCCAACTGATCTAGCTCACTTTCTAGTGGGATATTTTCTTCTCTAAACAATTGGATTTGCTTTTCTACACCACGCAGCATCACATCGTATCCATCGTCAGTCAATCTGTTTTTAAACTCAGATTGATACAATTTTTTATTAAAGCTATTGTAAAATGGTTGTGCTTTTGGGCTTATTTCTGCCACAAAATATTGATACCGCTCTTGAT
>JBLIDJ010000044.1:0-18498 GCA_047634195.1 Flavobacteriales bacterium | reverse complement strand
CTAACTTCTTTTTAACGCTTAATGCTCTGTTATAAGCTTTAAGGGTATCTTCAGGAAGTGCGTCTGCCGCTACTTTTATTAAAATATGAGATGCTTTTACTTCGTTTGCAGTGCGGTAATAAGCTTCTTCTAATAAGTCCTCTGTTAATTTTGAGTCAGTCAAATAGGGTTTCGCCAACTGTGTACGATATCCTTTAAGTTCATTTAAAAATGAAGGATCTTTATGTAATTCAATTCTTTCAGCAGCTTTAACTTTTAGTTTGAAATTGATGAACAATTCAACGTATTCATCTAAATCAGCTTTTGAGATGACAGAATCTCTATTGTTTTTTTTGAAGATATATTCAAATTCTTGTTTTTGAATAGGTTCTTCGTCAATAGTCATTATTACTTCTGAAGGTGATACTTGCGCTAGTGCGCTAAATCCACCTAGTAAGCAAAAACTTATTAGCCACTTTTTAATCATAACTATATTTTATTGTTAAACTTAATCTTATGCAATTGAATAATTTGGTGCTTCACGTGTGATAGAAACGTCGTGAGGATGACTTTCTTTCACACCAGCATTTGTAATTCTAATAAATTTAGCAGCATGAAGACTTTCTATGTCTTTTGAACCACAATATCCCATACCAGCTCTTAGGCCACCAATAATTTGATGCAATACTTCGCCCAAGCCACCTTTAAAAGCAACACGGCCTGATATACCTTCTGGTACGAGTTTTGTGATATCGTCTTCAGCATCCTGAAAGTATCGGTCTTTTGATCCTTTTTGCATGGCTTCAATAGAACCCATACCGCGATAAGACTTAAACTTTCTACCTTCATAAATGATGGTTTCTCCTGGCGATTCTTCAACTCCTGCAAGCATTGACCCAACCATAACGGTATGTGCTCCAGCAGCAATCGCTTTTACAATATCACCTGTGTATCGTATTCCACCATCAGCAATAATAGGAACACCTGTCCCTTTTAACGCTTCTGCAACGTCCATTACAGCAGTTAGTTGTGGAACACCAACACCTGCTATCACTCGTGTGGTACAAATTGAACCAGGTCCAATCCCCACTTTTACTCCGTCAGCACCAGCTTCGGCAAGCATTTTTGCAGCTTCAGCGGTAGCTATGTTTCCAACCACTACTTGTAAGGCTGGGTATTTTGCTTTTACTTCTTTTAAGGTTGTAACAACACCTTTTGAATGCCCGTGAGCAGTATCAATAATAATAGCATCTACTCCAGCTTGAACCAAAGCATCTACACGCTCTATGGTGTCGGCTGTAACACCAACAGCAGCAGCAACACACAAACGGCCAAAACTGTCTTTACAACTGTTTGGGTGTTGTTTTATTTTTATAATATCTCTATACGTAATTAAGCCAACTAATTCGTTGTTGTCATTAATTACAGGTAATTTTTCAATTTTGTGAACACGCAAGATTTCTTCTGCTTCCTTTAGATCCGTTCCTTCTTTGGCCACAATTAAATTTTCTGTGGTCATTATTTCAGAAACAGGTCTAGACATGATTTTTTCAAAACGCAAGTCACGATTGGTTACAATTCCAACTAAAATCTTTTTGTCATTAATAACAGGTATACCACCTATTTTGTTTTCTGCCATGATTTGCAAAGCATCACCAACAACCGCTTCTTTGTGCAGTGTAATAGGATCTTGAATCATTCCAGATTCTGATCTTTTTACTTTTCGTACCTGAATAGCTTGATTGGCAATCGTCATGTTTTTGTGAACTACGCCAATACCACCTTGTTGTGCTATCGCTATTGCTAGTTCATATTCTGTAACGGTATCCATGGCGGCTGATACCACAGGAGTGTTCAACTTGATGGTTTTTGAAAACCAAGAACCTGTCACTACTTCTCTAGGTAAAATTTCTGAGTATGCAGGAACTAACAATACATCATCGTATGTTAAACCTTCACCAACGAACTTATCCGAATTTGCCATGTCTGCTAGGATTTTTTAAATATAAATTGGCGCAAAATTAGTAAAAATGAGCTTACAAAACGCAGCTAATTTGATTACTTCAATAATGTTACTGTTCCTGCTTTAAAGTAATAAGCACCTTTTGCATCTCTATACGACACACTATAAATGTAAAGTCCTTGAGGAACACTGCTTCCTTGTGTGGTTCCATCCCATCCTTCGCTGATGTCATTGGTGCTAAACATTGTTTTTCCCCAACGGTCAACTACTTGGAATTCGAATTGCGTAAAATCAAGGAAAACCCCTTTTACTTTAAAAATAGGGTTGAGCCCATTTACTGTAAATGCATTGGGAATATAAATCTGATGGGGTTGATTGACACAGACAATATTGCTATATACAAGCCCTTGAATTGGATAATTGCTCGGTTTTTCTTTTGCTATGATGTAGTAGCAAAAAGAACCGGGCATGTTCATTTGCTCTACTAGGTTATCGTAATAGTTGGTTTCTGTGGAAACCAAAGATTCTATTAATTGATACTGAGAAGTGTACATATCTTGTTTTAAAAGCTGATACTCTTGCGGTATATCATCCCAAGCAGTGAAGAAATTCCATTCCAGTTCATTTCTTACTTCCAGTATGTTTGCTCTTCCCGACAAATTAATGTTGTTAAACACATTTGAAAAAACAGTATCAGTTCTACACGTATTTATAGCACCTACTCTAAAAGTGCCAATGGAGTCGATGAAATTAGGACTCAGTTGAAAAAAGAATGTAGACTCACTTGCCTCACTAGCTTTTACTGTTATCCATTGATTGGCAAATAGTTGTAAAATATACGTTGAAGCATTATTCGCATTTTCAACATAACCATCTATCAACCAGTTGTCTTCGTTTCTGGTGTCAAAAGTTAACACGTATGGAGCACTAGGGTTCTCGTTTTCTAGAAATAGGTATTTGATGTCATTTGAAATAGAAGAAAATGTGCCATTGGTGGCTTTTATCCAAAACCTGTAGTTGATATTAAACGGTAAGGAATTTAATTGATAACTATAATTCGTGAGCCCTGGATCAAAACGAATGCTATCAAGCTCACCTGAGTCTTCATTTTCAATCATCAAATAATAATCACTAACATCGGGCATCCAATTGATGTAGTTGTTCCAGTTGAACTCAATGTATTTGGCACAGGCAGGTCTTTGATACGATAAAAAGATGCTGTGATGATTTAATTCGTCTGGTGAAGATGAATTAGATTCGTACTTCCCGTTAACAAGGACGTTCTTACAGTTGTCATATGCTTCTACTTGGTATGTAATACTACTTTCGTATACTTCTGAAGTAGTATGGTCAAAGTACAATTGATTAACATCTTTGACAGAATCAACTAGTAAATCACCACCTCGTAGATAAAAAACTTGGTATCCTTCAATATCTATTTCTGGAGGTTTTTCCCATTCTATTCTAGCAAGTTTTTGATCTTGATCCACGGTGACTAAGGTGATTTTTGGGGATGAGGGTGGCGCCTCATTTACAAATCCCTTGATAACTTTATTTGATACGGATATACATCCATTGACTGTTTGTTGAATTTGATAACCTAAAGTATCTATGCAGATATTTATGATGGTGTCATTGTATGTTAAAATACCTGCAGCAGGGGAGTGAAAAATACTCCATGCTTGGTTAGGATATTTTTTGTTAATCACACTTTCAGTGTCTTCAAGCACATTATTCCAATACAACTCTGCTACACCTTTTTTGAGGGGTATTTGAATTTCTAAATAAATGGTCGTGTATTCATTTGAAGGAATTGAAAGGTCATTGGCACTCTGATTTCCTTTTACAACAACGTGGTATGATAGCCGATTAATACCAGCGTTGTTGTTGTCGTCAATGTAGGTTGTTGTGGCAATATTGTTGATGGTGGCAGCTAAGGTAAAAGGACTTCTGGGTGTATTTTGAACATAGACTAAATAGGCATCAAAATCTACAACATTCAAATCGGATTGCGTCCAAGAAACATTGACAGTTGAGTCGTTCTCAACTGTCACGCATGTTAAAGTCACAGGATTTGGAACAGCAAAAGCCGCACTAAATGTGCAGCTAAAAATGAACCAGATAAACCCCTTCAACCTAATCAAAACAATATATTTTATAAACTTCCTCCTGCTACTACTTCTGTAAAGTTACGTTTGTTTAAATATACTTTTGCCAGATTTTGTAGCTCTTTTGAGGTAATGGTATTAATGACATTGAGGTAAGCTTTAATATGATCGTAATCAAGGTCAAACGGAGCTAAAACATTCCATAAATCTGCTTGCGAAAACAAACCATCACATTGTTTTAATAGACTGCCTTTCATATAATTTTTCACTAAAATCAGCTCGATTTCGGGGATTGGTTCGTTTATTAAACGATTCATTTCGAAATAAATTTCTTTTAACGCCGCCTCTTTTACATCAACACCAACTTCGGTGGAAATACTGATAACGCCTTGATTTAGGTAAGAACCTAAACCAGCACCAATACCGTAAGTATAGCCTTTGTCTTCTCTAATATTAGCCATCAATCGAGAACCGAAATACCCGCCAAAAGCACAAATTAGCACTTTTACACCAAAATAATCTGGGTGTTTTCTGCCTGGAAATAGACTTCCCATGACAATAGCGCACTGAACAGCATCTGTTTTTGGAATAAAAACAGGGTCGTTTTGTACGTTGGTTAAGGGGGTAATTACTTTCGCTGTGGTTGGCTGTTGTTTAGAAATAGACAATAATGAAAGTAATTCGGTTTTATCTTCTTCTGAAAATTGACCAACCAATTCTAAATGCGTTATTTTATCAGCAATAAATGTTTGATAAAATTCCTTTAAATCGGCTATCGTTACATCTTGGTAGTGCTTTTCAGTAACCACTGTGCCATAAGGATGATTATTGAATAAAGTTTCCTGCAATTTAGATTTTGCTAAAAAGCCAACTTTTTGCTGACTGGTATGTAAGCTCTGAATGGCATTTGTTCTATAAAGATCCCATTCTTTTTCTGAGATTTCAGCTTGGTGAATGATTTCTGTGAAAAACGGCAACACCTTATTTAGGTGTTTGCTTAGGCAATAGAGCTCAATCGAAGCTCGGTCTTTGTCTATTTCTGTTTGTAAAAAAGCGCCATAATAATCTAACTTATCTGCTAGTTCTTCTGCCGAATAGTTAGCTGTACCTTCTTTCATGAGCGCATTTACTGCTACAGGAATCACTGGATTATTGTGGTATTTTGATCCAGCATTAAAAACCACACGAATACGGATAACGTCTTTGTCGCCTCCTTTGAAAAGGGTAATGATCGATTGATTGATTGTTTCGACCTCTGGCGTGATAAACGTTAAATCGGCAATAGGGAATATAGTAGGGGGTGTACTTCTGTCTAACATGTTATTGTGCTTTTTCGTAAAATAATACCGATACTTGATTTTCTCCCAAATACTGTTGCGTCACCGATTGAATATCAGAAGGTGTTACTGCTAAGTAGTTGTTGATTTCTTCATTCACCAAATTGGCATCTCCCAATAATTCGGCAAAAGCTAAATTCATGGCTTTATTCAAAACCTCCATCTCACTAAATGCCAAGGTACTTTCAACTTTATTAATGACTTTTTGCAACTCTTCTGTGCTAACAAGGTTTTCTTTTAACTGATTTATTTCATTCCAAATAGCTTTTTCAGCTTCTTCAAATGTTACATTATCTGACAATTTCCCAGCAACAACAAACAATCCTTGTTCCATTTCTCCTGTCACAAAAGCATCTAATTCAGAAAAGAGTTGTTTCCCTTTTATCAAGTTTTTGTAAAATCGAGAAGAATCGCCACGAGACAATACATCGGATACTAAATCTACAGGAACATAATTCTCCTCACCTCTACTAGGCATTTGGAACGCCATGTAAATAGCATCTTGCGGAACATCAGCACTGCATCTTTCTTCTCTTCGACTTTGCTGAATAGCTTCTCTTGGAATGGGTAATCTTGGAGAGTCTGGCTTAGTGATTCCACCAAACCATTTTTCTGTAAGTGATAATATTTGGTCGTATTCAATATCTCCAGCAACCACCAAAATGGCATTTTCAGGAACATAATGTTTATTGAAAAAAGCCTTCACTTGATCCAACGTAGCATCTTCAATCTGTTGAATGTTCTTGCCTATGGTTGCCCAACGATAAGGGTGCGTTTTGTAAGCAAGAGGTCTTAATTTCAACCAAATGTCGCCATAAGGTTGGTTGAGGTATCGTTGCTTGAATTCTTCAATCACTACATTCTTTTGCAGCGCCAAGCTTTTTTCAGAAAATGCTAAATTGTTTAACCTGTCAGACTCTAGCCAAAATGCAGTTTCAATGTTGTCTTTTGGCACGGTGATGTAATAATTGGTTACATCGGTAGAGGTAAAAGCATTGTTTTGAGCACCAATCATTTGGAGAGGTTTATCAAAAGAAGGTATGTTTTCACTTCCTTCAAACATCAAGTGTTCGAAAAGATGAGCAAATCCCGTCAGATCTTCTGTTTCGTGTTTTGAGCCTACATCATACAATAAATTAAATGCGGCTATGGGTGTACTTTTATCTTGATGGACAATTAGGGTAAGTCCATTAGAAAGTTTGGTTTTTTTAAATGAAATCATTTATAAAGTCATGTTTTTTGCTTGCAATAAACAAGCGTTACAACTATTTACTAATTCTGTGACAATCTCTGAAACTGTCGGAATATTATTAATTAATGCAGCTACTTGGCCTATCTCTAATTCTCCTTGGTTCAAATCGCCCTCAAAGATACCTTTCCTAGACCTACCGCTACCTAATAATTCTTTCAATTGTGCAGGAGTAGCTTGTTTTTCATATGCTTTGGCAATTTCTTGGTAAAATTCATTTTTTATTAACCTCACAGGGGCAAGTTCTTTTAGTGTTAAAATCGTTTCGCCTTCCGCTGCTTCCACCACTCTCTGTTTGAAAAATTGATGAGCCGAACTTTCTTGACTTACTGCAAATAAAGAACCTACTTGTACCGCTTGGACTCCCAACATAAAAGCAGCTGCAATGGATTCGCCGCTTGCAAAACCTCCTGCGGCAATCAATGGAACTCTAAGTTTGCCTTTTAATTGTTGTAACAGCACTAAACTTGTTGTTTCTTCTCGTCCATTATGACCTCCCGCTTCAAATCCTTCAGCAATAATAGCATCTACGCCAGCTTCTTGGGCTTTTAATGCGAATTTTTCAGAGGATACTACGTGAATCACTTTGATACCTGCGTTTTTTAAAAGTTGGGTATATGTTTTAGGGTTTCCTGCACTGGTTATTACAACAGGTACTTTTTCTTTGATAATGACTTCAAGTTGTTTTTCTATACCTGCATACAACAAAGGAATGTTGACGGCAAAAGAATTTCTTGATGACAATTTAAATTTTTGAATATGTTCGGTCAGCAATTCTGGAGTCATAGATCCTGCACCTATGACACCTAAAACACCTGCTTTTGATGAAGCCAAAGCTAGTTTGTAACCTGAGCACCATACCATTCCAGCTTGTATGATCGGATATTTGACGTTAAAAAGAGAACAAAAAGTACGGGACATTCGTTAATTATTAATTGGTGCAAAAGTAATTAATAGACTTATGGCATAAGTTAAAAATTTTAATTTTGGCTGAATGGAACGGGTTGATTACCTTGCGGAAAATATTGCTATTCAAAACCGCATAGAATATTTATATTTATCTCAATGAAACAACTGTTAATTATAATAAGTTTGATGTTCATTTATATGGCTGGATTCAGTCAATATAGAATGGATTTTGGATTGAAGCTTGGTGGTACTAACTACTTGGGCGAAATGGGTGGTTTGCAAGAGGATGGTAAAGATTTTGTAGCAGATATAAAACTACAGACTACCAGACCCGCTTTTGGGCTGTTTGTTAGCTATGAAGTGTCGCCTCAATTTTTTGTTTCTGGGAGTATAATGTATGGTCGTATCACAGGTGCTGATAGTTTATCAAAAGCTGGAGCACGATATACAAGAAACTTGCATTTTAGAAATGACATCTATGAATTAGCTGTGAGAGGTGAAGTAACCTTGCTCGATATTTTTGATATTACTACTAAAAGTTGGTTGAAAACTCACCTAAGAGGATACGGATATGTTGGTATTGCTAGTTACTATCATAACCCTGAAGCCGAATATAAAGGTGAGTGGGTAAAATTAAGGCCTCTGATGACAGAAGGTCAAGAAGTTTCCTATTCTAATTTTGGTTTTAGTATTCCTATTGGTATAGGTGTAGCTATTACACACAATAAACGTTACAGAATAGGATGGGAAATAGGTTGGAGAACTACATTCACTGATTATTTAGATGACGTAAGTAGTAGTTTCGGGAATCCGACGTTGATGAGGGAACAAGGCAATCCTGTTGGAGCCGATTTGTCTAATAGAACTTATGAGAAGTTTGACTATCACCCAAATGGATATACCCATAATGCTTTTTCTGCGGGTGCCATAAGAGGTGACCCTACTGATAATGATACATATATTTTTTCGACCATCAACTTTAGTTATGTAATTAAAGGGCAACGTCGAATGTATAGACGTAAAAAAGCATTTAATAACAAACGTAGACGTAGAATTCGAAGAACAAGGAATAGATTGTTTACACCTAGATTCTAATAGCAGAAATTATTTTATTTCAAAAATCCTCGAGGCATCCTCGGGGATTTTTTTTACATGACCAACAGGGAATAATTAACTTCAAGTAGACTTGACTCATTATGCTAGATAGGTACCTATAGAAACAAAAAAGTGTTTGGTGGAATAGGGTTCTTTAAAGAAGGAGTGAAGTTTGCCATGCGAGTTAAAAAGTGTTCAGACTAAAAGTTGATGAATCAAATGAAGCTGGTGCTGAAGGCCATGGTATGAATCCTTACTAATCAAATACTAAGAAAAAAGGAATGCCCTACTGGGAAGTTCCTGCTAGTATATTGGAAAACAAAACAGTACTTACCAACTGGGCAACTAAAGCCTTTTTAATTGTCCAATCCGCATAGTTTTTCTCATAACCACTATCTTTTTTTTCAAAAGAGTCTATACCATTTCTAGAGATCAGTTGTTGACCCTCAAATTAGTAATTAATACGGATGTGTATTTCATAATTTATTTTTTACTTTATCGGAAATAAAATCTCCATGAGTTAGCTAATAATTAGCAGCATGGAAACTTTTTGGCCGGCTAAATTTTTGTTAAACTAAAAAATATAGACATGAAAGCTATAGATATACAAGCGCATGAAAACCGATTTTTTCAATCGCATTTAGATTCAGATGGCAAACAGTTTATTCTGTCCGATCAATCCATAGACATAAAGAATAGTACTGATAAAATGCACTATATCAAATGCAGAAGAGAGAATGATGATCGTTCTTTTTACTATGCTTCTAAGTTTGCCAAATCCCAAATAGTACTACATCATACCGCTGGATATTTAAAAGGCGATATTGCTGCTTTAACCAAGCCTTCCAATCATGTTTCAGTTCCCTTTATTGTTGCTCGAAATGGTAAGATTTTAAGTTTATGGACTTCTTCCAGTTGGTCCTATCATCTGGGACGTGGAGCTGCTGGAGGTAATGCAGTTGGGAGTAAAAAAACCATAGCAATTGAGTTGTCAAACATTGGTTATTTAAAGAAAATAGGAGACAATCTTGTGACTCCGTATTCCGATACGGATGTATATTGTAACATAACCGAAACTCAATTTTACACAAAACTAGCTACTCCATATCGAGGGTACAATTATTTTGCAACTTTTACAGACGAACAATATGAATCATTAATAATACTACTCAGATATTTGACAAGTCGATACGATATTCCTAAAACCTTAGTTGATGAAAATAAACGGTACGAGAGACTTTCGGCATACGAAATAGCTAATTTTAAAGGAATATTATCTCATGTAAATTTCCGCAAGAGTGGAAAATGGGATCTTGGACCCGCCTTTCACTGGAAACGAGTGATAGATTGAATTAGTAGTTAGATATTATGACTCATAACTCCTTTTTAATGTCAAAAATAGTAGTGGTCATTATTTAAAAACGAAGCATAATGTTTTGTTTTTTTAACTGAAATAGATAATAATAATACGATAAAAAGCATGAATACAAACCCCATAATTGTTGTGGAACTTCTGGATGCTCCTGTTGAAAAAGTGTGGCAAGCAATTACCACAAAAGAAGAAATGAAAGATTGGTATTTTGACTTACCAGCCTTTAAAGCTGAGAAAGGATTTCAATTTCAGTTTATAGCTACAGGGCCAAAAGGAGAGGAGTATATGCATGTCTGTGAAATAAAAGAAGTGATACTATACAAGAAGTTATCGTACACTTGGACTTACGATGGATATAAAGGAGATTCGTTAGTAATGTTTGAGTTAACAAAAATGGAAGATCAAACCAAATTAAGATTGATCCATAGTGGTGTTGAGTCATTTCCGAAAAGTAATAGTGACTTTGATAAATCAAATTTTGAAATGGGATGGACGACGCTAATTACTAAATTGTTAGTGAAGCATTTGCAATAATGCATTAGCAAAACAGTAATAGAATACGATTAAATAGAAATTAAAAACTCCGCCCAAAAATTTTATCTTCGTGCTATTAAATAATAGCTATGTCATTAGATAATTTTAAAGCAGCCATTCAAGCAGGAATACCTTCTAGTATTCCAGTAGAAAAGCAATACGATACCACAGCCAATCATGCGCCAAAGCGTAAAGGAATATTATCCAGTTGTAGTGCAGTACCCGCACGAATTGTTTACTTACGGTAGCAACGGAGTAGTTTTCCAAAAACAATGAAAACTTTATAAAAAATCATTTCACTCACACTAACCTGTCAATGACCGACAGGAAACTTTTTCATCTTTTGTTTTAATAAAAATCGATAATAGCTTGTGCTTGTTTATTTAACTTTCATCAATTAAAGCAATAACCACTCTCTACTGTTTGCTAATTGCTTTCTTTTTCTTTGCGAAGAATCGACAGCTACATCATTAAGAGTCATTGAAATATCGTCATTGACTGTTGCCCATAAGTAATAGCTATGCTCAGTAAAACCCTTTACAATGTCTGAGCAATTAATTTGATGAATTTTATTATGAATTAATTGCGGCCTAGCAGCACCCGTATTACCTAATCTTTGCGCATTCCCTTTGGTGTAATCTGAAATGTACATAGCAATATCTCCCTTGTTGTGGTAAACAGAAATATGATTGCATAACTCGGGTAATTTACCCATTTTTTGATTTTCTTCTAAGCAATTGTCGTCAACATCACCAGCACAGAGGAATATGTTTTCGAATATCCGAGGCATTCTATTCCCATTGGAGTAACCTATGATTTTTGACAAGGCATTTTGAAGCACATAATTACCCATAGAGTGAGCAAGTAAATGGATATTATAACCACATGGTTTCATGCTTTCATCAGAAGAGTTTATTTTCAATTGAGTCAGAAAATCGCGTAATTTCAATACACCTCTACTTATGGCTTGAGCAGAATCACGGGCATCACTCCTGTCAGACTTGTAAGCAGCATAAGGCATCATACTACCGTCGGAAGGCCATGAAAAAAGAACCACTGTAATTTTTTTTCCTCCTTCTTTTCGATTTCTGTTGAGCATATATTGCAATGCTAACGCCCCTCCAACAGCTTCATTCCAAGACACATTATATCCATGTATGTAAATTAGCGCATCCGAATTGTTTTCCATATCTTTTTTAAGCCTTTTAAAAAAAAGTGTTGAAGAATTCTTTTCAAATTTTATTTCAGAAGTAGTCGTGGCAGTTACATCTTCATACGAAGATATATCAGCTCCTTTTGCTGTTTCGGCTAAATATTTGGACAACTCCTCTCCATCTCCTTTTCTACCTGATTTAAAAGTTTTTGTTAAATGGTTATTTACTTCCAATTCATCAACATCAAAAGATAGTTCGCCAAATCGAAGATTATAGTGTCCATCATTACTGAAATCTTTCCCATATCCAGTTGGGTTCCATTGATTAGCACCTTCATGTTTCCTGTTGGTTGCAAAATATAAAGTCGTTTTCATAATCATATTTATCAAATATTAATTACCTAAATGTACGTAAAAAACACAAACGAACAGTATGAATTTACCTTATGAACAATAAAATAACACACATTAAAAAATACTCAACATCTCTCCGTAGTTAAACTTCCCGAAAAAATAGTTAATCGAATGGTTAGAGTAATAACTAGCTTAAAACTGCTTTTAATTCTACCTGAAAACTCCGCCCAAAAATTTTATCTTCGTGCTATTAAATAATAGCTATGTCATTAGATAATTTTAAAGCAGCCATTCAAGCAGGAATACCTTCTAGTATTCCCGTAGAAAAGCAATACGATACCACAGCCAATCATGCGCCAAAGCGCAAAGAGATATTATCTCCAGTAGAGAAAAAACTGGCCTTAAAAAATGCCTTACGTTATTTCCCAACGGAGCAACATGCTATTCTTGCACCAGAATTTGCGCAAGAACTAAAAGAATATGGTCGCATTTACATGTATCGCTATCGCCCAGATTACGATATGCTAGCAAGACCCATCAGTCATTATCCTGCAAAATGTGAACAAGCAGCAGCGATTATGTTGATGATTCAAAACAATTTGGATCCTGCTGTAGCGCAACACCCAAACGAATTAATTACCTACGGTGGAAACGGGGCAGTTTTTCAAAACTGGGCGCAATATTTACTGACCATGCAATACTTGTCAGAAATGGAAGCCGATCAAACCTTAGCCATGTATTCGGGACATCCAATGGGATTGTTTCCTTCACACACCGATGCACCACGAGTAGTAGTGACCAATGGAATGGTGATACCTAACTATTCACAACCCGATGATTTAGAAAAATTCAATGCCTTGGGTGTTAGTCAGTACGGGCAAATGACTGCAGGTTCGTATATGTACATTGGCCCGCAAGGCATTGTGCATGGTACAACCATTACCATCCTTAATGCTGGTAGAAAAATATCCAAGAACGGGGAGGGACTTGCTGGAAAATTATTCCTAACAGCTGGTCTTGGAGGAATGAGCGGTGCACAGCCAAAAGCGGCAAATATTGCTGGTTGTGTATCAGTAGCTGCTGAGGTAAATGCCAAAGCGACACACACTCGTCATAGTCAAGGCTGGGTTGATGAGGTAATTACTGATTTAGACGAATTATGTGCTCGTGTAAAAGTGGCGAAAGAAAACAAAGAAGTAGTTTCAATAGCCTTTGAAGGAAATATAGTAGATATATGGGAGAAATTTTTAGCTGAAGATATTTACGTTGATTTAGGTTCCGATCAAACAAGCCTACACAATCCTTGGGCAGGAGGGTATTACCCCGTTGATATGGATTTTGAAACAGCGAATGATATGATGGCCAACAATCCAGACGATTTTAAAACTGCCGTGCAAAAGACATTAGTAAGACATGCTTCAGCAATTAATCAACACGCAGAGAGAGGTACGTACTTTTTTGATTATGGAAATGCCTTTTTACTAGAAGCATCGCGTGCTGGAGCGGATATTATGGCTGAAAACGGCATAGACTTTAAATACTCTTCTTATGTACAAGACATCATGGGGCCTATGTGTTTTGACTATGGTTTTGGGCCTTTCCGTTGGGTATGTGCTTCAGGGAAACCATCCGATTTAGCAATAACCGATCAAATTGCTTGTGAAATATTAGAAGAAATAAAAGAGCATTCACCAATTGAAATCCAACAACAAATGACGGATAACATTCAATGGATAAAAGGGGCACAAGAAAACAAATTAGTGGTAGGTTCTCAAGCACGTATTTTATATGCCGATGCTGAAGGACGTATGAAAATAGCAGAAGCCTTTAACAACGCCATCGCGTCTGGGCGTATTGGATCGGTTATTTTAGGACGCGATCATCACGATGTTTCAGGAACAGATTCACCATTTAGAGAAACATCCAATATCTATGATGGGTCGAGATACACAGCTGATATGGCGATACAAAATGTTATTGGCGACGGATTTAGAGGGGCTACTTGGATCTCTATTCACAATGGCGGCGGAGTAGGCTGGGGAGAAGTTATCAACGGAGGATTTGGCATGTTGCTCGATGGAAGTAAAGATGCTGACAGACGTTTGAAAATGATGTTGCACTGGGATGTAAACAATGGTATTGCTCGCAGAAGTTGGGCGCGAAATGAAGAAGCCATCTTTGCCATAAAAAGAGCCATGGCAGCAGAGCCGAAACTAAAAATAACCATACCGGAGATTGCATCTGACGATGTGTTAAATCAATTTTAATATGAAATCGACCACAATTATTCTTTTTCTTGCCATTTCTGCACTTTCGTGTGACGTCGCTCCAGCTCGTATTGAACAATCAAAAGAAATAGAGGAAGTAAATTATGCGAAATTGCCTACTTTTTTAGCTGATGGATCCGTGCAGGCAATTGTTGAAATTTCAACAGGAACCACAGCTAAGCGAGAATACAGTTACGATGACAATAACTTCCCAATAGACATTAAAAATGGGAAACCCCGATACATCGATTTTATAGGTTACCCCGGTAATTATGGATTTATACCAAGTACCATGATGGATACTGCTCTTGGTGGAGACGGTGATGCATTGGACATCTTAGTTTTAAGCCAGCCTTCTAGTGTTGGGACTTCTCTAGGCGTTATTCCTATTGCCATGATACAATTGATGGACAATGGCGAAATTGATGATAAACTAATAGCGGTGCCAGTATCGGACAGTTTAAAAACCATTTCAGCTTTAACGTTGTTGGAATTGGAGACTCATTATCCTGCGGTAAAACAAATCATAGAAACATGGTTTGCTAATTATAAAGGTGCTGGTCAAATGCAAGTAATTGGCTGGCAAAATGAGGAAGCAGCCATGGAGGCTGTCAAAAAATGGCAAATACAATAATACTATTAATATGAAGCAAGCAACAAAAGTAGTACATGCTGGCGCGGTGCTAGACAAGTTTTCAAAAGGGGTGAATTCTCCTATTTACACTTCTACAGCGCACACCTTCATTGATGAGGATGATTGCGCATATCCACGTTATTACAATACAACGGCTCAAGCCATAGTAGCAAATAAAATATCTGCGCTAGAGCAAACCGAAGAAACATTGGTTTTTAGCTCTGGGATGGCAGCTATAAGTTCAGCGCTTTTAGGCTTATTAAAAAAAGGAGATCATTTAGTATGTCAAGGAAATATTTATGGAGGCACTAGGTATTTCATGGAATCTGAATTACCTAAGCTTGGTATTGAGGTTAGTTTTACGGACTCAGAAGACAATGAAACATTCGCAAGCTTAGTTAAAGCAAATACCAAACTCATTTACACTGAAAGCCCTTCCAATCCATTGTTAAAAGTGATTGACTTAACATTTATTGCAGGACTAGCGAGAAACAACAAGGCTATTAGTATGGTTGACGCCACCTTTGCAACACCTATTAACTTGCAAGCTTCAAAACTTGGCATAGATTTAATTATGCATTCAGGAACCAAATACCTTGGAGGTCATTCCGATTTGATTTTTGGCTCTTTGTCTGGAAGCAAAAAGATTATCAACCAAGTTCATCATGCTGCTGTAAATTATGGCGGAAACCTCAATGGGACAACCTGCGGATTGATTGAGCGAA
Organism: Flavobacteriales bacterium; assembly: GCA_047634195.1. Taxonomy (GTDB): domain Bacteria; phylum Bacteroidota; class Bacteroidia; order Flavobacteriales_D; family Luteibaculaceae; genus JBLIDJ01. Next base: position 2,819 of record JBLIDJ010000044.1, on the reverse strand, counting down.
GCCTTAAAACACTTTCGGTGCGGATAAAACAACAAAATATCAATGCAGGCTACATCGCTGAAAAATTGAGTCAAGCAGATTTTACGGAGGCCGTTTATTACCCAGGATTAAAAAATAGCCCATACAATGTAATTGCCACAAGCCAAATGAGTGGTTTTGGAGGCATGTTGTCGTTTGAAATAAAACTTAACAACGAGCAAATAAAAACGTTTATGCGATCGCTCAATATTATTTTACCTGCCATCAGCTTAGGTGGAGTAGAAAGTTTAATGGGCTGCCCGCGTATATCGTCACATGCCAAAGTAAGTGCCGCTGCAAGAGCTGAAATGGGAATCAAAGATAATTTAATGCGTTTTTCTGTGGGTATTGAAGATGCCGAAGATTTATATAAAGACATAGTGCAAGCGTATGAGCAAGCAATCAAATAATCTGGAAAGCCAAACCATTTGGATAACGGGTGCTTCGTCCGGTATTGGTGAGGCTATTGCCTTGGCTGCTGCCAAACGTGGTGCCCATTTGATACTTTCTGCACGAAATGAAGAAAAATTAATTGCAGTGAAAAATAGCTGTGAACAGCTACATAACAATGTTTCTTGCCACATCATCACGCTCGATTTGTCGATACCTGAAGAACTTCCTGTTGCTGTACTTCGTGCCAAATCATTGGTAAACAAAGTTGACGTGTTGGTCAACAATGGCGGTGTAAGTCAAAGAGGATTTGCGAGAGACACACCGTTGAATATCGATAGGCGAATTATGGAAATTAATTTCTTCGGAAACATAGCCTTAAGCAAAGCGATATTGCCTTGGATGACGGAAAAAAAAGGAGGTAGAATTGTGGTGATTTCTAGTATTTCTGGGAAATTCGGGTTTTTTATGCGTTCAGCTTATGCGGCTAGTAAGCATGCCTTACAAGGATTTTACGAATCACTTAGGCTAGAAGAAAAAAGCAATAACATCAATGTCAATATTGTTTACCCAGGCATCATCAATACACCCATTTCAAAAAGTGCTTTAAATGCCGAAGGTAAAAAACACGGAAAACTAGACACTAAACAAGCCAATGGAATGCCAGTAGATCAATGTGCTGAAGTAATCATTGATGGCTGGATAAAAAACAAAAAAGAAATATTGGTAGGTGGGAAAGAGCTTAAAGCCGTTTGGATTAAACGCCTGTTTCCATCGTTGTTTTTCAAAATGATTGCCAAACAAAGTGCTACCAAATAACCCTTCAATTAATTTTCTTTATTCAATCCTGCTTTTAATTCACTATAACTACTTAGTAGTAAGTTAGTTGTGTTTTTGGCACGCTTTTGGGTTTACTCTCTTCGAAACCAAAAAAAAAGTGTTATGAAAAAGCTAATATTAATTGCACTTGCTTTAGGAGTTTTAATTCCAGCAAAAGCAGAACACCAAAAAATCAGTTTACAGTTAAGTCTTTACAATGCAGAAAGATTCAACATTACCATTAATGGGCAAACAACCCGAAATGTATATGATTTTGAAACCTTTGTAAGACCTGGTAAACATTATGTAAAAGTTTGGATGCATGAAAGAACGCACCAAGGAGGACATGTAAAAGTGTTACACTCAGGATACATACATGTTGGTAATAGAAGAAACATGAGCGGTGTAATAACCCACCATGGTGATATCCAATGGAGAGAGAATCGTCGCCATTATCAAAGAACGTTAAGTGATTTGTATCGAGACATGGATGATTGTGGTAGCGATTATAACAGGCTAAGTTTAGCCTTGTCTTTTACCGCTGATTTACGATTAAGTGCCTACGATTTTGAAATGATATTAAATCATTTTGACATGGACCATTACAGGTATGAATTTGCAAGCAGTAGGTATGATCAATGCTACGAGCCTCAGTTTTTTTACCGATGTGCAAACACTATCAATAGTCGTTACAAAAGACAACAGTTGATGGCCAGAACACATCACCAAAAGAATAAAAGGTACAATAGAAATAAAAAGAGAAGGTATCATTAACAAACAAAGGCTGTCAATTTCGACAGCCTTTGTTATTTTGTAATGTTGTTAGAATGACCCTAAAGTCAAAACCGAAGAAATCTTAATAAGCAGATTTAAATTGCTTTAAAAAACGAACATCGTTTTCAAAAAACAAGCGTAAATCATTGATTTGATACTTAAGCATGGTAATACGTTCTATACCCATACCGAAGGCAAAACCTGAATATTTTTTACTGTCTATGCCGCAGTTTTCAAGCACGTTTGGATCAACCATTCCGCAACCTAAAATTTCTACAAATCCAGTGTATTTACAAATATTACATCCTTTTCCAGCACATATGTTGCACGAAACATCTACTTCGGCACTAGGCTCAGTAAAAGGAAAATAAGAAGGTCTTAATCGTATTTCTGCTTTTTCGCCAAACATTTCTTTCGCAAAATGTAGGAGCGTTTGTTTTAAATCGGCAAACGAAACATTTTCATCAATATAAAGTCCTTCTACTTGGTGAAAAATACAATGCGCACGGGCAGAAATAGCTTCGTTTCTGTAAACACGTCCTGGAGAAATGGTGCGAATAGGAGGCTCGTTGTTTTCCATTACCCTCACTTGCACAGAAGAAGTGTGGGTGCGCAACGCCTCTTTATCTGAGATAAAAAATGTGTCCTGCATGTCTCTGGCAGGATGTTCTTCAGGGAAATTCAAGGCACTGAAATTATGCCAATCATCTTCAATTTCTGGCCCTTCAGAAACCACAAATCCTATGCGTTTGAAAATCTCAATGATTTCATTTCTAACAATAGATAGTGGGTGTCTTGCTCCTTGTAAGTCGTTGACA
>JBLIDJ010000043.1:0-19025 GCA_047634195.1 Flavobacteriales bacterium | reverse complement strand
TATGAACGACTGTTTAAAAATTATTGTTGAAGATAATGGTTTAGGTAGAGAGGCATCGAAAAGAAACAAAGAGTTACAAGGAACATTTAAACTAGACCATACATCCATTGGCATTAAAAATTCGGAAGAGCGGATTCGACTAACCAATGAGCTTACAAATTTACATGCTACCTTAACTATTGAAGATTTATATGAAGTAGATGGGGTAGCTATTGGAACACGAGTTGTTATTACATATCCAATTATCAAAGACATAAATCATGAGAACAATAATCATCGATGACGAACAAGATGCCTGCATCAATTTAACAGCCTTTTTGGAACGCTTTTGCCCTGAAATTAAGGTAATAGGTACAGCCAATGACATAGATGCTGGAGAGGCATTAATAATACAAGAGAATCCTTCTTTGGTTTTTTTAGACATACAAATGCCTGGAGGATCAGGATTTCAATTGCTTGAGAGATTTGGAGAGCGGAATTTTCATTTCATTTTCACCACTTCGTATCATGAGTTTGCACTGAAAGCGATAAAGGTGTCAGCCTTAGATTATTTGTTGAAGCCTATTGATTCTAATGAGCTCAAAAAAGCCGTGAAAAAAGCTTTGTCTAGCCAAACAAGAATGGTAAAAGAACGGTTAATTACATTAGATAATAACTTTGATGCTAGAAATGGGCAGCAGATTGCCATTAAAACTAACAAAGGCTTACAAATGATACTGACCCATGATATTGTATGTTGTGAGGCAGATGGACGATATGTTTATTTTCACACCCTTGGCCAAAACAAAATTATGGCCAGCCAGAATCTAAAGCATTATCAACAAATCTTAGAAGCATTTGGGTTTATTCGTGTTCACCATAGTTTTATGTTGAACATTAAACATATTAGAGAATATAGAAACGACTCTAAAATTGGTAGAGGAGGCGTGGTGATCACTAATAATGGAATGGAAATTCCTGTTTCACTACGTAGAAAAAAGATATTAGTCAGTTATTTAAGTCGTTTCACAATTAATGATCACGCTCATAAATAAACACTTATTCCTATTTGAACTACACTTATGCATTAAAACCATCATTTTTTCGAAAAACACTCAAGTTCCTTTAATGTTGTTGTGAACAAAATTAATGGGGATGCCGAAAACCAAATAGAGTAGGCAAATCTAAAACAACAACATTATGAAAACGAGATTACAATTGATTGCAGTTGGCTTAATGCTAGGAGTCATATTTACTGCATGTGAAAAAGAAAGTATAGAAACGCCGTTGGATAAAGAGTCAGGTCCTTCTAGCCTTAAATTAGCCGAAGCTTATCATACTAAAATGGTAGCAGTTAGAGGAGTTTATGGAAATAGTAATATCGCTGAACTCACAAGTTCAGGGAATATGATCTATCAGTATAACGTAAGTGTTAATATTGGTTATCCATGGGAAGATTATAGATATGATCATCAGTCAATTGCAGTTTCAGCAGCTGGTGACATCTATTTATGTGCTAAATCACCCGGAGGAAAAATCTATATTTTTAGAGGAGAAGATGAGCTTATTGAGAGACCATCAATATCCGGGTCACAAATACTACAAATTGGAAAGAAAAGCCTGTATTTAACAAGATTATATGAGGTGACATCTAGTTATTCTGAATTTAGAGTAACCAATATTGAAATTAAGAATGGTGTTATTTATGGGATTGGAATTGCAAACAATGATCCAATATTATTTAATTTACCCCTTAGTACTATAGGGATGTCTCAAAGCATTACGGTAATGAATTCTGATTTGAGTAATGACATCAGTTCTTTGAACCTTTATTCGGATGCACATCATTTAAGTTTAGCAACAATTAATTCTAGTCTTTATATCACCTACCCTAAAGACGGTCGTATATATAGTGTTAGCAATAGTGGTTCAATTTCACTTTATAAATATTCTACAGTATATATGACAGGGACGTATTCACCCCAGTCCATCTCATCTTGCGGTATAAGTACTTTAGGAGGTGATTTTTTTGCCAATGCATTCCGTCATGGCAACCCTAACTCTAACAATCTTAATTTTAGATTATACGATGTGGGCACAGATAATAACATAGATAATACTGAAGGAGAAAATATGCTTATTAAGTTAGGAGCTGCAAAAATTGTCTTAGAAGAAGTAGGTGATGAAGTGATTGTAGTTGGTGGATAACCAGAATTTCTTGTTTAAATTTATTTTAATTCACTAGTTTTTTGATAAAACTGTTCAAAAGCGGGATTTCCATCAAGGCTTTCCCGCTTTTTTGTGATTTTTTTTGTAGTGGCAGCTTAAAGAACTTAAATCTATTTTGGCAACTGGAGAACCTACATGTGAGTCGACAAACAATAGCATGACAATCCATAACGATGCTTCAAAGCGCTAATCTGCAAGACAATCAAGCTGTTTAGAGGATAGTGACGTGTTTGTTGTAATGAAAGAGACGTCTAAACTCCCAACCACAGCATTGATTAAGAAGGTGCTAACATTTAATTACGTATTTCTTTTGAGGTTAATATCTGTCAGTAAATGAGTACTATTCATTAAACTCTCCAAACAAAAATCTAAAGGGTCGCAAAGTTTGAATCCAAAAAAAATATGCCTAGCAATGCGGGTTAAATTCCAACAAATCCTTTCCGTTTTTGTTTCTTTGTTATTATGAACAAACTCTTTCCCCTAGTAGGACTATTTTTTTTGATGCTTTCTTGTCAGCAAGACAAGTTGAGCTACAAAACTATTACAGGCTATGCGCAAGGCACTACCTACCAAATCACCTATCAAGACACCTTGCAACGTGATTTTTCAGCGGCTATAGATTCCATCCTTATTCATTACGATTTCGCATTAAGCAATTACAATCCTCATAGCACCTTGCAAGCTTTTAACACGCCCGATTCTGTTATAACCGTGTTGGATACTTTCGGATACTTTTCGGATGTGCTTTTGCAAAGTACACTCTTACACCATAAAACGGATGGCGCTTTTAATCCTGCTGTTTGGCCTTTGGTGCAAGCATGGGGGTTTGGTGTGAAGCAGAAAACAAATATCTCTAAGCAACATATCGACAGTCTGTTGCCCCTAACTCACATGGAAAACAACCAACACGAACTCAGAGTTACCACAGAAGGTTTGTTGCTTACCTATCACAAATTAGCCAATCAAACTTTTGATTTTAATGCGATTGCACAAGGGCACTCAGTAGATGTGGTGTTTGATTTTTTAGCTCAGAAAGGCATTCAAGATTTGATGGTTGAAATAGGAGGGGAGTTGCGAGCCAAAGGGAGAAACAAGTTGGGTGAATTTTGGAAATTAGGGATAGATAAGCCCTTAGAAAACAATAGCCAACGAACCTTAGAAGCAATTGTTGCGATTGATAACGCTGCCTTGGCAACGAGTGGGAATTATCGGAAATTTAAAATAATTGATGGCAAAAAATACGCCCATACAATAGATCCTGAAACGGGAAGACCTGTTACGCATCAGTTGTTAAGTGCCACCGTACTGGCCAAAACTGCCGCACAAGCCGATGGCATGGCGACTGCGTTTATGGTTATGGGCATGGAAAAAAGTAAATCTTTTTTGGATACGCATCCAAATATCAATTTGGAAGTTTTTTTAATTGAATCTGACGCAAATGGATATAAAACATTTACATCACCAGGCATGGAATCGATTATGGAGCTAGTAAAATAGTTTACTCACTTTTACATTTTTCTTCGGGCTTTGCGCCGCATATACCACATGCTTCTCCTTCAGCATTCACCATTGGGTTATTGCTTGCACATGTACCAGAAAATTTACCATTTTTTTTGACCAAAATTTTAATGGCAATTCCTGCAAAAGCAAGGGCTAAAAGAACAATTGTTACTAAGGCTAATTTCAACATGATTCGCTTATTTTGACAAAGGTACAAATATGCAAGGTCATGTTCAACCTAGACAGGGTATCAAATTAAATCAAGCATCATTCTTGTTCTACCGTTTTGTATAATGACAGCTTTACCCCAAAAGCTCCAATGGTTGCAGCTGAGATAGAAAGAATTCCATAAAAATTGTCGCCAAGAATAAAATAACCAATGCCAAATAAACTACCGTAAATAAGTATGATGGCACTTATCCAACCAATTACTTTAAACAGCATGTTGTCTACTTTTAGATTTTCGCCACTCACCGATTTCCACCAACCATTGGGTTGTACTTGATTGTAAAACTTAAGTAATTGTGCTTGTGGTTCAGGTTTGGTTATTAAGGTAACAACTACCCAACTTACGGTAGTGAAAGCGATGGTAAAAAAGAAACTATTTGGAAAATCGAGTTGCCAAATAAATTTGGCCATGGCGTAAAAAATAAAGGGAGCAAGGGTTGCGGTAATCTCACTCCAAGCATTGATACGAGACCAGTACCAACGCAAAATAAGCACTAATCCCAATCCTGCGCCACACTCGATTAAAAATGTCCATACGCCCGAAATAGAATCCATAAAGCTAGTTGCTACCAAGGCTAAAGCCATAATAACAAGGGTGATGATTCTGGATAGTTTTACTAATTGTTTTTGAGAATAGTCAGGTTTTACAAAACGGTGTACAAAATCGTTTACCACGTATCCAGCACCCCAATTGAGTTGGGTAGAAATGGTGCTCATGTAGGCTGCCAAAAATGCGGCGAGTAAAAGACCTTTCATACCTGTTGGTAGAAACTCTTTCATGGCCATGACATAACCCAGTTTTTTGTCGGCAACAGCCAAATCAGGGTAGAGGACAACGGCACATAACGCCACAATAATCCAAGGCCAAGGTCTAATACAATAATGACCAATTTGAAAAAGTAGGGTAGCATAAACAGAATCTTTCGGGCTTTTGGTGCTCATCATGCGTTGAGCCACATAACCGCCACCACCTGGCTCTGCACCTGGGTACCAACTTGCCCACCATTGAAAACCGGCATAAGCCAAAAAGGCACCAAAACTCAAGGTAAGACCTGCGCCTAAACTGCCGTCGCCAATTTGAGGAAAGAAGTTAAGCGAACCTGGAGGTAATTTTTCTTTTAAGCCAGCAATTCCACCTACTTGTTCAGAATTAACAACAATAACAGCTAGGACAATAGAACCAATCATGGCTATCACAAATTGGAAAGCGTCGGTAACAGCTACTCCCCATAAGCCACCAAGGCTACTGTACAAAGCAGCAAGGAGCATAGCTGCACCCGTATAATACAATACTTCGTTTGGTGGAATGTCAAAAAACACAACCAACAAAGCATTGAGCGCTAAGTTGACCCAGCCAATGATGAGTATGTTGATAAAAACACCTAAGTAGATGGCTTTAAATCCACGTAGAAGAGCGGCTTTTTTTCCGTCGTATCTGAGTTCAAGTAATTCTACTTCTGTTAGCACATTGGCTTTCCGCCACAGAGGTGCAAAAAAGAAAGTAGTTAAAGTTCCTCCCAGTAAAAATGACCACCAAAGCCAGTTACCAGCAATCCCGTTGTTTGCTACCAGTTCGGCTACGGCAAGAGGGGTGTCGGCTGCAAAGGTGGTAGCCACCATACTTGTACCAGCGATGTACCAAGGAAGGTTTCGTCCTCCTAAGAAAAAATCGGATAATGAACCCGAGGATTTTTTTTTGTAATAGATACCTATACCAAGAGAGGTAAGCAAAAAGAGAATAATGATGCTCCAGTCAATCCACTGTAATTCCATAGCTATGTTTAAAGTTGACTAAAGTAATAAGAGTGGTTAAATTACCTAATGCTTCACGAGGTTTTTATTGGAACTTAGTTTTTGTAAGTACTTAAATAGGTAAAGAAAACAGTGTCTTTTCTTATGGAAGATTACGGTAAAATTCCAACTAATTCCTTAAAAATCTCATCGCCTACTTTCTTAGTTCCAGCAGGAGTGTAGTGGTAAAAATCATAAAAATGAGTGCTATCCCAAGAGGTTAAAGAGGTTAATTCGATAACAGGATAGTTATCTTTACACACTTCTTTTAATCCATTGTTGAGCAAGGTTAATAGTTGATAATAATCTACTCCATTGCATGGATACTTATCTATTAAAAGCGACGTCTCTGAAACTCCATGAAGCGTATCGTTTATAAATTTGTATTTGATAGAAGGTTGCGTGATAAAGATGGGTGTCGCTTTTAATTGCACGGAGTAATTTATGAGCGTTTGTATCCTTTTCTTAAAATTGGGGACAACTTGTTGTTCATACACATTGACTAATTCTGAGTGTGGGTGAGTAGTAGGTTGTTTTGTGTATTTGACAGTTTCAAAATCAATTTTATCATGACTAACCTTCACAGCTTTAGCGTCTAAGGCTCCTTTTAATTTTCTAACTAAGTTATAAATGGCTGAATTATTTCTGATTAAAATCATCATTCTTTGCGGCCATGTGTAGTCATTTATACCTAGATTATCATAATGATTATTATCGGAAATTCTTAAGAAATCATTGATTCCTACGTAAAATAAAATGTATTTAGGTTTTAAATCAGCCACTTCAGGAAACCAAAGTTCAAAATTCTTAATATGGCCATAAGTCGACTGACCGTCAACGCCAGCATTAGCCACTAAGTAAGGCTTGTTGTGTAGTTTTAGTTTTTTCTCAAGACATTCTTGCCAAGTAAGCGAGTCAGTTGTGTATCGTTGGTCAGTAGTGCTTCCTCCAACAGTAAGGATGTCTATTTTGCTAGGTTGATTAAAAGTGCTGGCTCCTCTAAGTCCGAATTTATCTCGAGTGTAATGGATAAGACCATCGGGGCTTTTATATAAATCATGTTTGTACACTAATTCAGTATCTTTTAAAATCCCTAGGTTATTCAAATTGTTGGTAGAGAAAATCCAAGCTCCAAAAAACAATTCAACAATAAGTAGTAATGACGATAATATAATCCCGTTGACGACTATAATTTTAAAAGCACCTTTCATATTTAACTATGTAATTTATATGAATTACAATATTAATTTAAAAAAAGGATAAAAATAAAAAGGGCAGTTAAATAAATGACTGCCCTTAATGATTTCAAATCACGATAAGGTGATTGATAAAAGTTAACTTCTAGTGATTAGCCAAATACTCAGCTTTTCCTTCATGAGATGCGCTCATAGCTTCTTCACCTTTCACCCATTTGATAGGATAAACTTCTCCATGCTCTTTCAAATACTGTAACGCATCAACAACTCTAAGTGCCTCGTCAACTGATCTACCTAATGGTAAATCGTTTACTACTTGGCGACTTACAACACCCGCTTTGTCAATTAAGAACAAACCTCTGTATGCAATCAATTCACCGTTTTAGTTCTACGCCCAGCTACCAAACAAAACATCAAAATTGTTAGAGATCGTTTTGTTGGTATCAGCAACTAAGGGATACGTAACACCTTCAATTCCACCTTGTGCTTTTGGCATTTGCAACCAACCCCAGCGACTCATTTCTGTGTCAGTTGAAACCGCTACTACTGCTAAGTCTCTTTCTTCAAAATCCTTAATTCGTGCTTGAAAAGTATGAAGTTCTGCTGGGCAAACAAAAGTGAAATCTTTTGGGTAAAAGAATAAAAGAACGTGTTGTTTACCTAAATATTATTTAATGAAAAATCAGATACAATATCGTTCCCATTTAAAACGGCTGATGCGTTAAAATGAGGCGCTTTTTTTCCTACTAAAACTGACATATAATTTATAGGTTATAAATATTTGGAGATACCAAATGATGAATTTAACCCGAATTATGCCCGACAACTTTACTTTCAAAAGTCATGTAATGAAAAGCGTTGGTCTCACTCGTAGTTGAGGTGTGACTTAGTTTATTTTAATCATTTTAAGTAGCTTGCCGAACATTTGAATAGCAATACACTTTATGAAAATAGCTGTCTTATCTACATTTTATCCCTACCGTGGTGGTATAGCGCAATTCAATGCAGCAATATTTACAGAATTGGAAAAACAGCATGAGGTAAAAGCATTTAATTTTTCTCGTCAATACCCCGATTTTTTATTCCCTGGCGAAACACAGTTGATCTCAGAAAATGATCCAGCCACTAAAATAAATACAACAAGAATTCTAGATTCGATAAATCCATTGACTTTTGTTAAAACGGCCAAAGCAATCAATACCTGTAATCCAGACGTACTAATAGTAAGGCATTGGATTTCGTTTTTAGCACCAGCGTTAGGAATGGTTACACGCTTATTGAAATCAAATATTAAAATACTGATGCTAGTTGACAATGCTGTATCTCATGACCCGAAGTGGTTTGATGCGCCTTTGGCTAAATTTTTATTCAAAAAGGCTGATGGATTTTTGTGTATGAGTGATGTGGTAAAAAAGGATATTGTCAAGATAATTGCTCCTCAAGAAAAAAAATACTGCTTGATTCCACATCCGTCCTACAGTCATTTCGGATTGTCAATTGAAACAGTAAAAGCAAGACAAATATTGAAAGTTGATAGTCATAAAAAAACCATTTTGTTTTTTGGATTCATACGACCTTACAAAGGATTGGATGTATTGTTGGATGCTTTTTCGTTGATGAATACAGATCAAGATGATTACCAGTTAATAATTGCAGGAGAGTGCTACGGTAGTTTTGAAAACTATCAACAGCAAATTGATAATCATCCTTTGAAAAAACACATACATGTGCATCATCAATACATTTCCGATGAATTGGTGCCTGCCTATTTTTCAGCTGCTGATGTTTGCGTGTTGCCATACAAATCGGCCACACAAAGTGGAATAGGCTCCATTGCTCATCATTTCAAGGTGCCCATTATTGCCACCAATGTTGGAGGCTTAAAGGAGTCAGTTTTACACATGAAAAATGGGATGATTGTGGAGGAAAGTAAACCTGATCAGTTTGCAGAAGCTATCGAACAATATTTTAATCAATCCTTAAAGAACGCCTTTATTGCACATTTATCTGGCCAACAAGATGAAAACACATGGGCAGCATTTTGTGAAAAAACCGTTACGTTTTGTGAAACCTTAAAAAACTAATTGATACTAAATACATCTTATTTTGCGTTGAACCCGAAATATGCATTAGTAAATTTATTACGACCAGAACTAGTTTCAAAATATAACACTTCGTTATGTTTTCAATTTTAACCATAATGTTTACCCTGAGCATTGTCGAAGGGCTATGCTAAAAATTGTAAAACATTATATTTATTCATGAACTCACTTCGTTCGTTTTTTTACTATTTCTAATCTCATTACAAATTACTATTACATAATTCGGGTTAAATTTGTTGTGAAAATTGAAAACCATGAAATTAAAAATTACCCTTATTAGCATTCAATTACTGTTGGCAATTACAGTGATGGCTCAGCCCAAAAACCAACTTGATAAAAAAGGATTGAAAAATGGCCTTTGGGAAGTTACCTATGAAAATTCTGAGGCGATGAGGTATACAGGAAGTTTTGTACACGGTACGCCAAGTGGAGCGTTCACTTATTATTTCCCAAATGGATCAGTGAAAACCAACAGTACGTTTTCAAATGATGGTTTAGATAATCAAGCTATTATCTACTATCCATCGGGTAGAAAAATGGGGGAAGGAAATTATACAGACCAGAAAAAAATGGGAGAATGGAAATTCTATGACGAAGCAGGTGTGCTGCGTTCGGTAGAATTTTATTTGAATGGCGAAAAACATGGAAAATCTAGCACATACAATTTTGAAGGAATGCTTATCCAAGAAATGGAATATTTACAAGACATTGAACATGGCATGGTAACGGATTACTTTCCAAACGGAAATGTGATGAGAACTTACACGTTTGAAAAAGGGACAAAAGAAGGGGAGAGCGTTTTTTATTACTTAAATGGAAAAATAAAAAACAAAGGTGTCTATAAGTATGATACAAAAGATGGTTGGTGGACTGAGAATTTGGAAAACGGATCAACTTGGAAGTTTGAACGTTTTGAATTAGGGAAGCTAAAAGAAACCAACATGATTAATGGGGAGTACATCACTTATTTTGAAAATGGTGTTCCTGCCACTATTTATAACTTTAAAAATGGCAAAAAAAATGGATCCTTTAGAGAATATTACAACTTAGGTGGATGGAAGATAGAAGGAATAAGTAATGATGAAGGACAAGTCGTTGATAAAAGACGAGTGCTTGATGGGGACAAATTGAAAATAGCTGGAAAATATATGAATGATGAACTGCAAGGTTCTATTCAACATTTCTCGAAAGAAGGTAAACTTATCAAAGTAGAAACTTATCAAAATGGTAAGTTAATGAACACCAAAGATGTGAACTAAATGAAGCAATGGCTTATTGTGTTTTTTGTATGCTTAGCAAGTGGGTTATTTGCTCAAAGTAACTATTGGGTCTATTTTAATGATAAGCCAAACAATATTCCTTCGGTAAGTGAAAAAACATTGGTTAGGTATGCAAAAGCTGGTTATGAAGCTCGTAATCAAGATGCTGCCGTTAGCATTGAATACATCAAACAAATTTCTGGATTAGCTAGTGTGAAACATCGATTAACTAGCCGGTGGTTAAACGCCATCAGTGTTGAGGTCATCGATCAACAGTTGATTCAGGTAATAGAATTAATGCCTTTTGTAAAAAAAGTCACCCCTCTAAAAGCGTATTCACCCATTGCTAGAGAAAACGTAATTGTTGATTTTAAACATACCAATCACAACCACGATTCATTGCAAGTTGGGATAGACCAGTTAAATGCTCAGTTTTTGGCTGACAGAGGTTTTTTTGGTGAAGGAATGACCATTGCAGTTATTGATAATGGATTTAGAGATGCCGATCAACTAGATGCTTTTAAGCATGTGTTTGATCAAGGAAGAGTGAAAGGGTATTATGATTTTGTTGACAACGACACCACCTTGTTCGACGCAACGGCAGGAACGCATGGGAGAAGTGTCTGGAGTTTTATGGCAGCAGATTTACCAGGTAAATATCTAGGTTCGGCACCACAGGCAAACTATTGGTTGTTTAGAACAGAAGCGAGTGCGTTTGAAAGACAGGTAGAGGAAGATTATTGGTTAGCCGCAGCAGAAATGGCCGATAGTGTTGGCGTAGATTTAATAACGACATCACTGGGGTATACCACATTCGATGGTGACACGAATAATTATACGTACGCAAGTATGGATGGCAACACAAGTATCATAACCAGAGCTGCAGATGCTGCTGCCAAAAGAGGCATTTTTGTGGTGTCAAGTAATGGGAATGCGGGTCGTGATTCATGGAAGTATATGGGCGCTCCTGCCGATGGTGATAGTGTCCTAGCTGTTGGAGCGGTTAACAGGAATGGAGGAATAGCATCTTTTAGTTCTTTTGGGCCAACATTCGACGGTAGAATAAAACCAGATGTGTTGGCATGGGGCAGTGGTGCAGCGTATATTACCGGCAATGACGAAGTAGGGTATGGCAGTGGCACTTCCTTTTCAGCTCCTTTGACGGCCGGACTAGTCACGTGTTTATGGCAAGCATTGCCTGACAAAACAGCTAACGAAATTAGGCTTGCTATCATTGAGACCGCTTCAGAGTTCAATAATCCTTCTGATCAAGGGGGTAATGGCCTATCAAATTTTTGTGCCGCTTACAAAAAGCTAGGCGGTAAATTTTGTTATTTACCAGAAATTCAAGGTCCTGATGCATTTTTATATGCATACTACAATACTGACTTAAAGCAAATTCAACTCACCTTAGATTTGAATGGGTCCGGTTCTGGTTCATACTTTGGTTACAGTTTTGATGGAGTAAAGTTGTTCCAACGTAATTTTTCATACGTAAATAAACAAGGTGCAACTAATTTTTATATCCCATGGGAAGTCAAGAATCAATCGCAAAAAATATTGATCATTAAAATGATGATTGATGGTAAAGAAAGCGTCAAGAAATTGTTGATTCACCAACAGTAAATTTTTCCTTTCGAATACGAATTTTAAAGAAGTGTGCGTGTAAACTTTTTACATCCTACTTTGGATGTAACCCGTATTATGTGTTAGGAAATCTATTACGACTTGAAACTGCTTCAAAATAAGCGAAGCTTATTCATAGTTTACCTCGTTTTACGGGGAGTTCCGTTGATAATAAAAGTTTTACGAATAAATATGGATTACACGTCTTTCCGAAGCCTCACCATAGCCCTTCGGCAATGCTCAGGGTAAACTGCTATGCTTTCGTTTCGAAAAACCATATTTTATCATATTTTCAATACTCATGACAAAGTTCTAATGCATAATTCGGGTTTAATGCCGTAGTTTTGCAGAATGGCTCACGCAATAAAAAATCAACAAGCAATTATATCAAAATTAGGCATTGAAAAACTCAATGCCATGCAAGAAGAAGCTTGTTTGGCAATCTCTGCCAGTAAAGACGTAGTATTATTGTCACCTACTGGAACAGGAAAAACAGTCGCTTTTTTATTGCCCATCATTGCTGAATTAACAGCAACTATTGAAGAAATTCAAGCCTTAATCATTGTTCCATCTCGCGAGTTGGCTATTCAGATTGAATCAGTGATACGAGAAATGGGAACAGGTTTTAAAACCAATGCTGTTTATGGAGGACGTTCTGGAGCTAAAGATAAATTCGAAATTAAACATAGACCCGCCATTTTAATTGGAACGCCTGGCCGTGTTTCAGATCATTTGAGAAGAGGAAATTTTTCAGCAGAACACATCAAGACTTTGGTGTTAGATGAATTTGATAAATCACTAGAAGTTGGTTTTGAGGATGAGATGAAAGACATCATTAACATGCTTCCGGCACTAAACAAGAAAGTGCTTACATCGGCTACACAAGGGGTGAAAATACCCGCATTTGTTGGTGTATCAGATCCGTTAATCATTGATTATTTAGCTGGACATGAAACATCGCTAGCCATCAAGGCGATTGTTTCTCCATCAAAGGATAAATTAGAAACCTTAGGACAGGCGATAAAACAACAAGGAAATGTACCAGGCATTGTTTTTTGTAACTTTAAAGACAGCATTCAGCGCATTAGCGATTACTTGACTGATCAAGGTATCAGTCATAGTTGTTTTTATGGAGGCATGGAGCAAAAAGATCGTGAGCGAGCTTTAATAAAATTCAGAAATGGAACCAATCAAGTCCTATTAGCAACCGATTTGGCAGCTAGGGGTATTGATGTTCCAGAAATAAAATACATTATTCACTACCATCTACCTCACCACGAAGAGGAGTTTATACATAGAAATGGTAGAACAGCTCGTATGAACAAAGATGGAACAGCGTTTGTGCTGACTTCAGAGTTTGAGCAATTGCCAAATTTTATAAGTTATTCGGAAGAAGAAACACTTAAAAGTTCTTCGTCATTATCTGCTTCGCTTTGGACAACCTTATTTGTTTCTGGAGGTAGAAAGGACAAAATTTCGAAAGGAGATATTGCTGGACTGTTTTTGAAAATAGGCGGGCTAGGTACTTCAGAAATTGGAGTGATTGAACTAAAACAAGATTGTGCTTTTGTAGCGGTGCACAAGTCAATGGTTGAGTCATTACTTTCTAAAGTAGATAATCAAAGGCTTAAAAAAAAGAAAGTAAGAATTACTGAAATCTAAAGTGACATGACCAACAACGACATCATAAAACGCATACGATATACTTTTGACTACAACGACGAGCAAATGATCGCTATTTTTGGTTTAGCTGGTTTAGTGACCACCAGACCAGAGGTTGTCAATTGGTTGAAGAAGGAAGAAGATGAGTACTATGTGAATTTGCCTGATAAGCGATTGGCTTATTTTTTGAATGGCTTAATTATTAAACATAGAGGAGCACAGGATGGTAAAATACCTGAGGCTGAAAGCAAAATGAATAACAATTTAGTGTTGCGAAAACTGAAAATTGCTTTTACACTGACAGATGATGATGTGTTGGAAATTCTAACATTAGTGAATTTTCATTTTGGGAAGCATGAGTTAAGTGCGTTTTTCAGAAAACCTGGCCATGGTAAGTACCGAGAATGTAAAGATCAAGTATTGCGTAATTTCTTACATGGATTACAAATCAAACATCAAGAGAAAAAAGAGTTATTGTGAGTAAATTCGATAAAAAAGGAAACGACTCACTTGTGAAATTTCACAAGCGAAACCCGCATCAAGGAAATTATGACTTTGACAGGTTGAAAGAGTTATTGCCAGCATTATCCGTTTTTGTAGTGCCCAACAAGCACGGCAATGAATCGATAGATTTTTCAGATCCGAAGGCGGTTAGAAGTTTAAATAAAGCACTGCTCATCCAGCATTACCAAGTAACTCATTGGGACATACCAGATGATTATCTGTGCCCGCCTATACCAGGAAGGGCAGACTATATACATCATATTGCCGATGTGTTGGGAGGTAATAATTTTGGTACAACCCCACTAGGAAAAAACATTACTTGTTTAGACATTGGCGTTGGAGCGAATTGCATTTACCCCATTATCGGTGCTCAAACCTTTGGTTGGTCATTTATAGGAAGCGATATTGATGAGGTGGCACTCGAAAATGCTGAGAAAATCAAAGATAACAATCCGTTTTTGTCTGACTCCTTAAGGTTGGTGCATCAACCAGAAATTAGAGATGTTTTTTATGGTGTTATCACCAAAGAAGACCGAATTGATGTGACTATTTGCAACCCACCATTTCATGCTTCCGAAACCGCTGCGATAAGTGGGACAAAAAGAAAAATCATGAATTTGACCAAAAAGAAAAAGGATGAAGTTACCTTAAATTTTGGTGGAAAATCAAACGAACTATGGTGTGTAGGTGGTGAAAAACAATTCATAAAAGATATGGTTAGGCAAAGCAAAAACTTTGCAGAATCTTGTTTTTGGTTTTCTTCACTGGTTTCAAAAAAAGATCACGTTCCTGTCATATTAGATGCACTAAAACAAGCTGGAGCATTTGATATTAGAGCCATAAACATGGGGCAAGGAAATAAAACAAGTAGAATTGTTGCTTGGACATTTCTAAATTTAGAGCAACAAAAAGAATGGCGAACTAATCATTGGTCATAGCCTATTTTACTGATAAAATGGAAGTTAACGAAATAAAAGATCAACCAAACAATCCGCTTCATGGCGTAAAATTGGCTGACATCATGGACTACTTAGTTACCTATTATGGATGGGAAGAACTAGGGAGTATCATTAATATTGGCTGTTTTAATAATAACCCTAGTTTGAAGTCAAGCCTAAAGTTTTTGAGAAAAACGATGTGGGCAAGAGAAAAGGTAGAAAACCTTTATTTAAAAACACTTAAAAAACACATTTAAACGATAAACGTTTTTATATTCTAGTAATAAAGTGCTAATTCACCGTAATTTTTATAATTTGGCACAGACCAATTTATAGACCCTTGAGAACAAAACAAATTAACGCCCGAAACTTTGTCATTGATTTTGTCATTACGACAGTCGCTATTGTTATTGCTTTAACTTTTTTTAATTCACGGATATCTGTTGATGTCCAAGAGAAAGAAGCTATGTTGTTTAAGGCAGATTTGAAATATTTAACTTCTGAAATTTCTTTAGTTCAAAACAGCGTCAATCAAACACTTAAGGGATTAAAAGAAAAAAGTAAATCAGCAAACAATCTTCAAACTAGTCTTGAAGAAAAAAGTTATCGAGCAACGGATAGCTTGTCTATGGTCGTAGCTCAATTCGATCCTAATATTTTTTTTAGACCAGAGATTATTGGGTTTGATGCATTTGTGAAAGGGGATGAAATAAAACGTCTGCGGCCATTAAGCGTTAGGAAATCTTTATTGAAAAGCATTGGGTTATTGAAAAAAGTGAATGCAGATTATCATGAATCCTCCATTAAGTATGGCAGCGAATATGCTTCTTTAATTGATGGGCAGTATACTGCTGATCGCTCTCGCTTAACCAACCGATATTTTTTGTACAACGGTAAATTAGTGACATGGCTGTCGAATTACAGTAATGAGCTAAACAAAGAAATTCAACAACTCAAAACATTAAAACAAGCCTTTATCCAGCTAGAAGATCAGTTGAATAAGTTGACACAAGCAGATGAAGAGGAAAACGAGTAATATTTTAAATTACAGCGTTTTGGCTTTATTCCAATAAACATCCATTTCTTCCAATGTCATTTCGCCCATTTTTTTTCCATCTATGGCTGATTGTTCCTCTAAGTACTGAAACCTTTTGATGAACTTTTTGTTGGTGCGTTCCAGTGCATTTTCTGGGCTAATGCCTACAAAACGGGCGTAATTGATAAGCGAGAAAATAAGGTCTCCAAATTCTGCTTCCATTTCTGCAGAGTTTTTATGCTCTTCTACTTTAAATTCTTCTAGCTCCTCAATCACTTTTTCCCAGACCTGATCTTTGTTGTCCCAATCGAACCCAACACCTCTTGCTTTTTCTTGAATTCTAGCGGCTTTCACCATGGCTGGCAACGATGATGGTACACCACCGAGTACACTTTTATTTCCTTCTTTTAGTTTTAATTTTTCCCAGTTGGCTTTTACTTCTTCTTCAGAGTCAGCAACTACATCGCCGTAAATATGAGGGTGTCTACTTACAAGTTTGTCACAAACTGAATGCAACACATCTCCAATGTCGAAGGCTTTTTTTTCACTGGCTATTTTCGCATAAAAAACCAAGTGAAGCATGATGTCGCCTAGTTCTTTTTTTATTTCAGGGAGGTCATTATCTAAAATGGCATCGGCCAATTCATACATTTCTTCAATGGTCAAATGGCGTAAACTTTCCATGGTTTGTTTCCTATCCCACGGGCATTGTTCACGCAATTCATCCATAATGATGAGTAATCTTTCAAATGCTTTCAGTTTTTCCTTCATGTGTTAACCTTTTTCAGATTTGTAAAAATTAAAAGTAAAACTCTTTTGATTTTAAGAGAGGGTCAAGTGAGTTTTGTTATGAACATTATATGTGATCTTATTTTAAGTGTTCATCGACTCAAATAAAACCTTCATAAGAACATACTGAAAATCAATTTTTCATCCCAATAAGTAACTTCAAAATAGTACATGTTTTTCGTATTTTCGCCACATACATATCAATACTATGAGCGAATTAAAATATAACTGGACGAGATCAGAAATAAAGGAAATTTATGATATGCCTCTATTGGAGTTGATGTTTAAGGCAGCAACAGTACATAGAGAAAATCATGATGCTAAAGAAGTGCAAGTATGTACACTATTATCTATAAAAACAGGAGGATGTCCTGAAGATTGTGCATACTGCCCGCAAGCAGCGAGATATTCTACCGATGTAGATGTTCATAAACTACTTGACAAACGCATCGTTTTGGCAAACGCTAAAAAAGCAAAAGAAGCGGGGTCAACTCGTTTTTGTATGGGTGCTGCTTGGAGAGAAGTTCGCGATAATCGTGATTTTGACAAAGTAGTGGACATGGTTCAGGAAGTCAATGACATGGGGCTTGAGGTTTGTGCTACACTAGGTATGATTAACGAACACCAAGCTGGTCGATTAAAAGAAGCTGGATTGTATGCATACAACCATAACCTTGACACATCGGAAGAGAACTATAGCGAGATTATTACAACAAGAGAATATTCAGACCGAATAGACACGCTAGGAAACGTGCGAAAAGCAGGTTTAACCATTTGTAGTGGTGGTATCATTGGATTGGGAGAAAATGCAACAGACAGAGCGAGTATGCTACTCACCTTAGCTAATATGAATCCTCATCCAGAGTCTGTGCCTATCAATAAATTGGTTGCTGTTGAAGGAACTCCTTTAGCTGAACAAGAGGAAGTACACATTTTTGAAATGGTACGTATGATTGCAACAGCTCGTATTCTCATGCCAAAATCGATGGTGCGATTGTCGGCAGGGCGTTTGAGCATGACCGAAGAAGGGCAGGCTATGTGTTTTATGGCTGGTGCCAATTCTATTTTTGCAGGAGATAAATTATTAACTACTCCAAACCCAGCGGAAAATGACGACATGAAATTGTTGGAAGCTTTAGGCTTGAATAGACGTATGTCGTTTAAAGAAGAGAAGCAAAGTTGCGGCACCACAAAAGAAGGTTCTTGTGATTCCAAGGTTGAAAAAAATGAAATGATTGAAAATTAATTCAAGCCATTTATTAACAATACTTTTATAGGGAACATATTTTATGTTCCCTATTTTTTTGATGTATATGAGAAAATTGTTTTTAGGTTTAGTATTGTTGTTGACCATTAGTGTTGTTCATGCAACAGAGCCATCAAAAGGTAATGTACCCTTTACAACCATCCATTTCTTATCATTGGATGGCATGAAAATGACGGCAGATTATCATGAGATAAATCCTGAAGCACCCATTATTGTTTTATGTCATCAAGCTGGATACAGCAGGGGAGAGTACATAGAAATTGCTGCCCAGTTAAACAGTTTCGGATTCAATTGTTTTGCCATAGATCAGCGAGCGGGAAAGTCGTGCAACGGGTTGGTAAACGAAACGGCTAAATATGCGAAAGAACGAGGTCGGCCAACAAGCTATCTCGATGCAGAACAAGACATTCTTGCAGCCATAAGCCATGTGACAAACAAGTATTTCAAAAACGATGTTATACTTTGGGGTAGCTCATATTCTGCCGCATTGGCTTTAAAAATAGGCGTGTCTCACCCTAATGTATCTACAGTTATTGCCTACAGTCCTGGAGAATACTTGGAAGGCATAGATTTACAATCCACCATAACTTCTTTGACTAAACCAACCTATGTGACCTCTTCGCACAAAGAAGCAAAAGCGGTGAAAGTATTGATATCAAAAGCTACGCAAACAAGTGTAGTGCAATTTGTTCCAGAAGGAAACGGAGTGCATGGTAGTAAAGCTTTGTGGCGGAACGCGCAAGACAATGGCGAGTATTGGGCTAGTATTTATATGTTTTTGAAGGAGTTGTTGCCGGAGTAGGTGAGTTAGTAAAGAGTCCTTAGTAATAAGTACAAAGTACAGAGTAAAAAGTATTAAGTAAAGAGTAAAAAGACTATCCAACTTTTATTCATTCAACATTCATCATTCATCATTCAA
>JBLIDJ010000042.1:0-19575 GCA_047634195.1 Flavobacteriales bacterium | reverse complement strand
AATCACCACCTGTGTTGTTCGGTGAATCGTCGTTGAACGGATCCATCACCCAAAACTGAACAAATTCAATATTGGCTTGTTCAAAATCGTTGGTTGACAAACGTCGCATCATTCCTGCCCATCTTGTCTCAGGACTAGTCAACAATCCATCATTCGTCAACAAGGTATCGTAATTATATGGGCCTCGTTCAGCTGGATAATAGGCTAAATCTAATGTTGGAATATTGGGAGGAACTCCATTTTGTTGTTGCCTATTCGGGAATACTTCACTATTCAATATTTCTCGCATGAAATGATGACTTTTCATTTCGGAAGTAATGTTTGCTGGTGTTAACTCGTTGTTTCTAAAAAACAAGGGGTCAATCATATACCATGACAACTTTGCGCGTTTAAAGCCGTATCTCAAATCTCCTGTTAAATCTCCTTCAGGAAATAAATTAGCTTGTCCCTGTGGCGTACTTGCAATACTCCAAGCATTAATCGACCTAATATCTATGGTTGACTGACTTCCTTCAAAATCGTCAACGTAAGAAACTCCATCTTCGCCAATTGCTTTTGAATGGCCAGGTATCAAATGAGCATATTCTCCAGAGATACTTATACTAGAGGTTTCTTTCGTTTCATAAAATGGCAATTTGTCTACCAAACGAGTCAAAAATGGTGCTTCTGCTTGGTAATTTCCGTCAAAACCAATAATGGTATTTGAAATAGGTTCGTCTCCAACATTAACTTTTGGGGTGATTGGTCGTTCCGAAAGATTTAATATGGTTGCACCAACTGTCAGCTCATCGTTCACCGTATAGTCGAATCTACTACCCCACAATGTTTTAGTTTGAATACTAAATAAGGAATTACTTTCTAAGGAAACTTTAATAGGTGTTTGAGACTCTAATAATCCTGTGTTAATAATTTTAACACGCCCAAAATTATAATCAACCGTATAATCAACATTTTCGGTAAGTGTTACGCCACCTGCTGTTACAACAACAGAGCCTTGCGGAATGTTTAATGCATTTAACGCAATATCGCTCCCTGAAGAAGATTGATAAGATCCTTTTATTTTAAATCGATTAAGTTCTGGGAGTTGTTGAGCTGCAATTTTTGTAGAATCATATAATTGTTGGTAAACAATTGCATTAATCACATTTTCGGGAGTATTTCCTGCCTCAAACTGTTTTCTTAAATAGCTACCGAATGGCTCTATAACTGGGAAAAATATTCTACCATTTCTACTATTAATAGTCCCGCCTTGTGTGGCTGCATTATCAACAAAATCAAATACTCCATCAGGTCTTTGTTTTCCATTCCCATCAAGACGATCCATACTTAATGATTGTATAATTGATTGTTGATCAAGCGGTGCTTTTGGGATAAAATTTATATCTACACCTGATGTAGGGTCATTATAAAAGATTTGTAAAGAAAATTTATCTCTACTTACTTGAAATGCTCCAATGGAATAAACGTTTTTCATCATCAAATCCCATAATTGATTTTTGGGATTGGTAATGGTCGATTTTAATAATTTCAACAATAATGCTTTTGGTGCATTGATTCCATCTGTACTTAAGTTACCTACTTGATATGTTTTGCCATTTAAGGTGTACTCATAAGCAACTGCAAGTACTTCATCATTATTCAAGCTTTGGTTTAAGGATATAAAACCTAGTCTGGTGTTATAGGAGTACATTTCTGGAGAAAGCATTCTGGCACTTTCTATTTTTTCGAAATGTGTAGCAGATTTGTAGCCTAGTTGCTCCAGTTTTTGTGTAGCGTTTGAGAAACCAACAATATCTGGGTCATTGATCATTTGTTCATACAAACTATTTTGTTTGTTATCTGGTTCATTGCCTGAAGCGTCTGTAATTGCCCCTGCTATCTCACTTGAAACATAAGCTGCATCTTCCCCTATATCTGTAAAGGCAACGAAATTTCTAATATTCGTTGTTGTATTGTTGGTGTTGGTTAACCATACCTCAATACGCGTAATATTTACTCCCGAGTTTACATTGGGTAAAGATTCCAATGCTTTATCGTAGTTGTTTCGGTGATAGTGAGAAAGAAAAAAGTGTTTATTTCCTTCATAATTATCAGCCGTAAGTTCGTAATCGGTTGTCTGAGCTCCCCCTTGCACATTAACCTCTGATCGTTGACCTTTTTGTTGCGAAAAAATAGTCGTCGTTGTCAATTTACCAAACTGTAATTGTGTTTTAATACCAAATAAACTTTGACTACCTGTTATTAAAGATCCTTTTAGGGGCAGGCTAACGTTTCCTGCTTCAATTTTTTTGATGATTTCGTCTTCATAACCCGTATAATCAAGTTTCATTTGGTTTTCAAAATCAAATGTCGCTTCGGTGTTATAGTTAGTAGCCAGTTTTAATTTATCGCCAATATTTCCAATAAGATTAAGTTGTATTTTTTGGTCAAAATCAAACGTCGTTATTTTTTGTTGCTTTTCTGGCAGTTGCGGGTTCTCAACTTTATTCGTTGTCAATCCAAACGTTAACTCAGCCGAACCTTGTGGTCTGATATCAATGGAGCTACCACCAAAAATTCTATCAAATGCTTTGTTCTTTACATTTAATGTGGGTTTAAACCCTGCATTTTGCGCGAAATTTTCAGCAGCAACTTTTTCTTGCCAGTAGTTTTTAATGGCTCTATCAATATCATAATTCAAATATTCGTCAAGTGCCATAGACGATGGTCTTTTAACATCTATGTCTCCTACTTTTGTGCTAAAATCATATTGTTTTGATTTAGGATCGTACACTTCTTTTTTCTTGACGTTGTATGGAGAATTGAGTTTTATGTTACTCGTTTTTTCATCTTCTGATGGAAATCTGTATTCAGGTGAATCAACAGGAAGAATAATGCTTTCCCAACTCGTTGGTAATATATTTATGTATTCAAGTTTATTGGCATTACTCACCCACACCAGACAAATGAATGCTACCGGCAGTGCCAATTTTAACCATGTTTTTATGATACTAAACTTCACTAAATCACAAATTATAGTACCCGAAGGGCTTCCTTTATTAAAACCTCAACGGTATTCCACTCCGGCTGCTTCTCCATCATTTTACTAAGTGTCAGCTCAATTTTCTTTTTGTCAAATCCGAGTGTTAATAATGCCGTTAACGCCTCGTTTTTTATTGTATTGTCCTTTATCAATAAATTCTTAATGGAACTTTCTGGAATTTCTTTCAGCACTTTATCTTTTAAATCAATAATAATACGCTGAGCTGATTTGGCTCCTATTCCTTTTATGCGCTTTAAAGAACCATCATCTCCTGTAGCTATCACATTTCTTAATTCGGCCGGAGCCAAACCAGATAAAATCATCCTAGCAGTATTGGCTCCTACTCCTGAAACAGAAATGAGCAGTTTAAATAATTCTCGCTCGTCGTTTTCAAAAAAACCGTAAAGCGTTTGAGCATCTTCTCTGACAGCCAAATATGTGAGTACTTTACAATTTTCTTCTTCTTTTATTAAACTATAGGTATTCAAACTGATATGGACAAAATAGCCAACGCCTCCACAATCTACCACTAAATGAGTAGGTGTTTTTTCAACGAGTTTTCCTTGTAAGTGAGTTATCATTTTTTATTTATTTGATTGAGCATCTAATACCGCTACAGCTACCATGTTTACAATATCACGTACCGAACTACCTAGATTAAGTACATGTACCGATTTTTTCATCCCTATCAAAATTGGGCCAATAGCTTCAGCATCTGTCATCTCGACCAACAATTTATAAGCGATGTTTCCTGCCGCTAAGTTTGGGAAGATTAATGTATTTACTTTTTTGTTGAGCAATTGACTAAAAGGAAATTTCTCTTTCATGAGTTCATTATTCAAGGCAAAATTTGCTTGAATTTCACCGTCTACAATTAAGTTAGGGTGCTTTTCATGCAATGCCTTTGTTGCTTTAGCCATTTTCTCAGCATCTTCACCTGATCCAGAACCAAAGT
This sequence comes from Flavobacteriales bacterium, assembly GCA_047634195.1. Lineage (GTDB taxonomy): Bacteria > Bacteroidota > Bacteroidia > Flavobacteriales_D > Luteibaculaceae > JBLIDJ01. The sequence continues at coordinate 15,598 of JBLIDJ010000042.1, read as the reverse complement.
TTGAATAAGAAAGCATAGCGATTCTTGGTGTTAAGCCCATTTTACGGATGGTCTTTGCAACAGACAAGGTAATGTCTTCCACTTCTTCGGCAGTAGGATTCTGATGCATGGTCGTATCAGCTAAAAACATGGGACCATTTTTAGTCATAACAATGTACATACCCGCTACTCCGCGGACATCATCTTTTTTGCCAATCACTTTTAATGCTGGCTTAACAACATCGGCATATTTTTGCGTAATGCCTGATAACATAGCATCTGCTGCCCCTGTTTCAACCAACATGTTTCCAAAGTAATTTCGCTCACCCATAAGCTTGGTTGCGAAATTTTCGGTCATGCCTTTTCGTTGTCTTTTAATATATAATTGCTCTCCAAACGTTTCTCTTCGTTCTTGCTCCTCAGGACTTCTTGGGTCAATAATCTCAACACCATTCATTTCTATCCCGTATTCATCCATCATTTTTCGGATGTGATCAACTCTCCCTAATAATATAGGGATAGCCATTCCTTCTTCTTTTGATATTTGAGCTGCTTTAAGTACGTTGTAATTTTCTGCTTCTGCAAAAACGACACGTTTTGGTTTTCTCTGTGCTTTCTCAACCAAATTCCTCACCATCTTGTTTTCTAATCCAAGACGTGTATTCAGTACATTTTCATAATCGTCCCAATCTTCAATCATTATTTGTGCTACGCCAGATTCTATGGCGGCTTTTGCAACGGCTATTGACACCGTACTTATTAATCGTGGGTCAACAGGTTTTGGAATGATGTTGTTTCTACCAAAAGTTAAGTTTTTAATACCATAGGCTTCGTTCACTTCTTCTGGCACAATTTCTTTTGCCAATTTTGCCAGAGCATATACTGCCGCCAATTTCATTTCTTCATTGATACAGGTTGCTCTTACATCTAACGCTCCTCTAAAAATGTATGGAAAACCTAATACATTGTTTACTTGGTTTGGATGGTCAGATCGTCCGGTTGCCATAATCACATCCGGTCTTGTGGCAATAGCTACTTTATAAGGTATCTCAGGGTCTGGGTTAGCTAGAGCAAATACGATAGGGTTTTTAGCCATGCTTAATAACATGTCTTTAGACATAATATCCCCTTTAGAAAGTCCTAAAAACACATCAGCTCCTTTAAGTGCGTGCGCTAAATCTTTGATTTTCTTCTTGGTAACAAATTGTTGCTTTTGTTCATCAAGATCAGTTCTTTCAATAGTAATAGCTCCTTTGCTATCAAACATGATGATGTTTTCTTTTTTTGCTCCTAAAGCTGTATACAATTTAATACACGAAATTGCAGCGGCTCCTGCACCGCTTACAACAATTTTTACTTTTTCAATTTTTTTTCGTGCTATGCCCAATGCATTTAATAATGCTGCAGAAGAAATAATTGCTGTACCATGCTGATCATCATGCATGATAGGGATGTTCAATTCTTCTTTTAATCTTCGTTCAATCTCAAATGCTTCTGGTGCTTTGATGTCTTCTAAATTGATGCCGCCAAAAGTTGGAGCTATTGCTTTTACCGTAGCAACAAAATGCTCAATATCAGTAGCATCTACTTCAATGTCAAACACGTCAATATCAGCAAATACTTTAAACAACAGACCCTTCCCTTCCATCACAGGCTTGGAAGCTTCTGGCCCAATATTGCCAAGGCCTAGCACAGCTGTACCATTACTAATTACAGCTACTAGATTTCCTTTTGCGGTGTATTTGTAAACATCAGATGGTGTCTCGGCAATGGCCAAGCATGGTTCGGCTACACCTGGCGAATAAGCTAATGATAAGTCTCGTTGAGAGTTATATGGCTTTGTTGGTATTACCTCAATTTTCCCTGGTCGCCCAGATGAATGGTAATCAAGCGCTTCTTGCTTCTTTAATTTTGACATGGATTTTATCCTTTTAGAACTCGCAAAGCTAAAAATAATGAACTGCTACACCTTTATTTTTATCAATGAATCGTAAGATTAAATTTTACTAAATATGTATTTGTTTTGGAGTATATTCTTGCAATAAAAAATTCTAACAATTAGCACCCCCATTTTTTCTATTTCTTGAGACATATTTTACACCGGAACGCTTCATCAACTACACTATATAATTAAACAGAAAAAACCTCGTCTACTAAACGAGGTTTTACTTAAAATAAGTGTTGTAATCTGTCTAAGACCTAAACAGTGTTAGGTATACTAGACAAAAAAATTGTTTAGTGAGTGACAACCAATTTCTGAGTACTAGTTACTTCACCCGATTTTGTTTTAAGTTGGTAGAAATAAATTCCAGCATCATAGTTTGACACATCAATAATAGCAACGTTTCCTTCAGTATCAACAGGTATCGTTTCGACTATTTTCCCAATAGCGTTTACCATAATGAACTCTGCCCCATTTGATTCTTTGGCGTCATACACAAATGTAACAATGTCATTGGCAGGATTAGGCTGTGCGCTTGTTAAAGAGATTTTACGATCAAGTTCGTTAACACTTGTAGGGGAAGTTGCACTGTATGTTACATTGATTATCACTTTATCTCCAAAACCAGCAACATTTTCTACCCAATATTTAATTTGAGAAACTCCTGGATTGCCATTCGGTAAATAATAAGCAACTAATGAGTTATTTGTTTCCTGAGACTCAATAACCTGCGTGTCTGATGTTTGATAAATTGTTTCAGACCCTGTTGTATAACAATTATCACCCCAGCATATTTGATTCACGGTTCCCGATATTACACTTATATTTTGACGGTAAGCTCTTCCTTCTATTGAGCTTGCTGTAATATTGGTAATACCTGTATGGAATGACAACTTCTGGTCATTAAATCCGCCATAAATAGTAACATCACTATCTTCAGAACTAAAAGATTGTGCGTTTATACTAAAGCTTCCAACGATTAAACAAATAATAAGGTATATTTTTTTCATAATTTAATACTTTTGACAAAGATAAAAAAAATCATGTAGAGTTTGCACTACCAGCACACCAAATAAGATTCCAAGAATACTTGGTATTAAGTCCCCCTAAATCAGGACTACATTTGTATCTTCACGCCTTTAAGTTTTAAGAATTTTTAAATCAATAATTTATAATTATGAAAAAACAACTACTTACACTTGCTTCTGGCTTACTTTTAGCTTTTGGGGTGAACGCTCAAAGTGTCTTAATCGAAGGTGACTTCCAAGACTTTGATGCTGACGGATTTACAGTTTATGATGGTGACGGGAATGAACGAGCTGGTCCAATACCTGCTATTACCTCATGGGGAATGGTACAATTTAACTCTGATCCTTCCAATCAATTTTTTGCATCTTTTGCTGAATACTCTTCTGGTACAACTGCTGAAGATTGGTTAATTTCACCTACTGCTACTATACCAGATGGTTCAGGAGCAACGTTAACTTGGCAGAGTTATTCAAATGATGTGGGTAATAGTTCTTGCGAAGTTGCCATATCTACCACTGGTGGTGCAGCAGGATACGATAACTACACTGTAGTATCGACTATTACTAATGAGACTATCAATAAATGGAACACGAATACCTTAGATTTATCAGCATATGCGGGTGAATCTATCAATATTGCGTTCATTCACACTTCTCCTGCAACTAAGTACTATTTCATTGATAACGTTAATTTGTCTGCACTTGTAAACTTAGATCTTGAGATTATCTCGCTTAACGAGCCTAGTGGATATCAAGTTTATGGTACTCAAATTAAAGCAACCGTTAAAAACCTTGGTCTATTAAAAGTATTTTCATTTGATTTAACGTGGAAACGTGATGGTGAAGTGATTGGTACTCAAAGGGTGTGGCCATCGGGAGGACTTTTAAGTGGTGAAACAAAAGAATTTACTTCTTCAACGTATTTTACTTCGCCTGATTATGGTGTTTTTGATATCGAGGTATCAATATCAAATCCAAATCAGCAAATGGATATGGCACCACTTAACAATGTTGCCAACATGGAAATTAACTACTGGTCTTATTTGCCAATAAAACGTGTTTTGTTTGAAGAAGGTACTGGTACATGGTGTGGGTTTTGTCCAAGAGGAGCTGTTGTATTAGAAGATATGTTATCAAGATTTCCTGAAAGTTTTATCGGTGTAGCTGTACATAATGGTGATCCAATGGTAGTATCATCACACGATGGTGCTATTGGTAATTTCATTTCAGGATACCCAGGTGGTGTTTGGGATCACAAAGATGGTACTGGTGTTTCACAAGAAGTTGCTGATGCAGAATACGCAACCAGAATTAATTTACTTTCTCCATTCAACATATCATCTTTATCAACATTTGATAGTCTTAGTAGAGAAATAACTACCGTTGTTACCGTTACTCCAGTGATTAACACAAAAAACAAAACTTACAAAATTGGTGGAATTATTGCCGAAGATGGTGTTACAGGAACTACTTCTGGTTATGCACAAGTAAATTACTACCAAGGTGGTGGTCGAGGTCCATTAAATGGAGCTGGACACGATTGGACAACAGCTGGTGATCCTGTTCCTGCTGCTAACATGGTTTACGATCATGTTTCTAGAGCTCTGTTACCTGCTGGTTCATACAATGGCGCTACTGGTTCATTACCTACAACTTTGGTCGCTAACCAAAAGTACACGCATACTTTTACACATACTCTTAGTGCCGGTTATAATGAAGAGGAAATTACCATTGTAACTTACATTGTTGATGGTGAAGACAATAGTGTGTCTAATTCTTCGAAAGAAAAATTAGATATGCAAGCTCAAGTTGGTATTGCTGAAAGAAACAATGGAGTAAAATTCAACATGTTTCCTAACCCAGCTAATCAAACAGTAACGTTAAATGTTACTTTAGAGAATAGCTCAAACATTTCTTTAGAGATTTTCAACATGGTTGGAGCGAAAGTACATGCTGAGCAAGCTTCTTTAGTATCCGGTAAAAACACAAAAACTATTAACATTAGTTCTTTACCTAATGGTATCTACACAGTTTCTTTGGTTTCTGGTAATGTTTCTACTACTGAAAGATTAGTGATTAGCAAATAATCACCACCTTTGAAATATCTTAATATGAATCAGCGGCACTATTTTTGTGTCGCTGATTTTTCATTTTAAAAACTTCCTTTATGAAAAAAGTTGCTTTATTATTTTCCTTATTCGCCTTCACCCTTGCTAATGCGCAAGATGGCGTAAGAAAAATACCAAGTGTTGATGTAAAACTATTAGATGGTACAACTTTCAACACCGGTGAAATTCAAAACGACGGCAAACCTATCATTATTAGCTTTTGGGCTACTTGGTGCAGTCCTTGTAAAAGAGAGCTAAACACTATTGCCGACTTATACGATGACTGGCAAGAAGAAACCGGCGTAAAGTTGATAGCCGTATCAATTGACGATGCTAGAAGTGTTACACGTGTTTTACCTTACATCAATGCTTCAGCATGGGATTATGATGTGTACCTCGACACCAACCAAGATTTTAAACGTGCGTTGAATGTCAACAATGTGCCTCATACTTTTTTAATTGATGGAAATGGTAACATTGTATGGCAACATAACAATTATGCCGATGGTGATGAATACGAGCTTTACGAACAAATATTAGCCTTAGCAAAAAAATAATTCATGTTTAAAAAATCGATTTTATTCCTTTCGTACACGCTCCTTTCTTGCGCAGGAGTATTTGCTCAAATTAACAATGGGCAAATTCATGGTAACTTTCAAATGGATGCTCAATACTACAATGAAGACACATTGATAGGTGCTCCCGAAGTACCCGAAGCTATGCTAATGAATGGTTTTGGTAACGTTATCTACACCAACGGAGGTTTTTCTACCGGTATTCGTTATGAAACCTACCTGAATCGCTTACAAGGGTTTCCCGATGGGTATCAAGGCAGTGGCATTACCTACAAATACGCTACCTACAATGCAGGCGACTTGGAAGTGACTTTAGGTAACTATTACGAGCAATTTGGTTCTGGATTAATCTTTAGAAGTTATGAAGAACGTAACCTAGGCCTTGACAATGCTATGGAAGGAGTACGATTGAAATATAAAATTCATGATGGGGTGAATGCCAAATTGGTTTATGGTCGTCAACGATTGTTTTTCGATATAGGGGAAGGCATTGTCAGAGGAGCTGACATTGACATTCAGTTAAACGAACTCTTTTCTAAATTTAAGGACAAAAAGACAAAATTAGGGTTCGGTATTGGGGCAATAAGCAAATATCAAAAAGACAATGATCCTATTTATGTTCTTCCAGAAAATGTAACTTCTACGTCAGCACGATTTAATCTGTCAAGAGGAAATATAAATATAACAGGAGAGTACGCTTTTAAATTTAATGACCCTAGTACAGACAATGGATTCGCATATAACAACGGGCAAGCTTTTCTCTTAAATGCAACCTACTCTATGAGAGGTTTTGCCTTGTCTGGTGGAATAAAATCGGTAGATAATTTCAGTTTCAGGTCTGACCGTTCTCAAACATTGACCAACTTGTTTATTAATTACATGCCAGCGCTAAACAAACAACATACCTACAACTTGGTGGCTACTCTCTACCCATATGCTACACAGCCAGTAGGTGAGTTTGCGTATCAAGGAGAATTACTTTACAAAATTGAAAAAGGAAGCTTTTTAGGCGGTAAATATGGAACTAACCTATCGTTAAACTACAGTGTAGCAATGGCGCCCAACAATACAAAAAGAGCAGATACTGACAGCACTCGCATCAACTATTCCAACGACATTCTTACACCTGGCAAAGAAGTTTATTACAAAGATTTTAATGCGGAAATTAAACACAAGTTTAGTAAACGGGTGAAAGGGGCTGTGAGTTACTATAACTTGGTGTACAACAACTCCGTGCTATTGGGCGTTGTTGAAAGCAGTGATCAGTTTAAAGTAAAAGATAAATTATACACCGACATTTTTGTTGCAGACTTTAGTTTTAAATTAAAGCCTAAACATACGATAAGGATAGAAGCACAGCATTTGAGCACGAACCAGCATCGCGAAAACTGGGCTACCGGTTTGATAGAATATACCATTTCTCCACATTACTTTTTTGCGCTGTTAGATCAATACAACTATGGCAACGCTGATAGTAAACAACGAATTCACTACTTTACAGCTAGTATGGGGTACATCAAAGATTCCAATCGTTTTAGCGTTAGTTATGGAAGACAACGTGCTGGAATATTTTGCGTAGGTGGAGTTTGTAGAAACGTACCAGCATCCAATGGAGTGACATTAAGCATCACCAGTAGTTTTTAAATTTTAAAGTTGAGTATTATGTACCATAAAATATTTTTTTTCGCCATCAGTTTACTTTGCATATTATCATGCGATAAGGTAACTGATCCGTATCAAGAAAAAGCAGACATTACTGCCAGTAGAAAAATAATGATCGAAGAATTTACGGGTCATACATGTGGTAACTGTCCAACAGGGAGTGCCGTACTTAGTGAATTAACGGAGCTTTTCGGAGACAATTTAGTAGCTGTTTCAGTTCATTCAGGAGGCTTTGCGGTTCCTATTTGCGAAAATGATAAATACTGCGCTGAATTCAGAACACAAACAGGCGAAACACTTCTTAATGAATTTCAAATCAACCAATACCCAATTGCCACTATTAATCGCACTTTATTTAACGGCATTAGAACGCAACCATCTGGAAGTTGGGGAAGCTTAGCAAATGAACTTCTGAGCTTGCCTGCGGAAATAAAAATTGACATTGAAGCGAACATTGACACAAATACTCGTAATTTATCTGTGATTGTTAATACAACTATTTTGCAAGCTGTTACAGGTGATTTTAACATTTCAGTCGGTTTAGTTGAAGACAGCATTGTAGGTTACCAAAAATATTATAAGGATGTTCTTGGGTATACCGAAGAAACCGATGTGCCTGATTATATGCACAGACATGTATTTAGAGGGAATCTAAACGGTATCTGGGGCGACGCAATTAACCTAACTGAGCCCATTGGTAATACAGTTGTTTACACAGCACCTGTATCTGTCATAAAATCTGCACATAAATTGAAGGATCTGTATGTAATAGCGTATATTCACAACAATGAAACAAAAGAAATTATACAAGTTGAAGAAGTACATTTACTTCATTAGTTTTACACTTATATCTAGCACTGCCCTGGCTCAAACTTTTGATGCTGGGGTTTTTGTTGGGATAACAGCCTCACAAATTTCTGGAGATGAACTCGCTGGCTTCCATCAGCCAGGCCTTAATTTAGGCGCAGAAATCACAACTACTTACAAAAATGATTGGACGGTTGGTTTTGGCATCTTTTTTAATCAAAAAGGAAGTAGGGCCACGAGTAACAATGTAGGAAGTAAAGCATTCTACATCTTGCGCCTCAATTACCTAGATGTTCCATTAATCATTGGAAAAACAATTAATAAATGGCATTTTGGTGCTGGCCCTTCTATTAATGTGATGACTAGTTCTACTGAAGCAGACTTTTTTGGAACCAATGAAATTTTAGTTCCTTTTAATAGGTTTGAGCTTTCAGGTCTTGTCCAAGTAAGCTATCAAATGAAAAAAAACTTGGCTGTTCGATTGAATTATGGACATAGTATCACTCCTGTTCGTAACTTTGCTGGAAATAGCTACTTAAATGGGCAGTTTAATGAATGGCTGACAACTGGCTTACTTTATATGTTGTAAGCTCAATTGACAGCAACTTGTTAACTTATGTTAGGTAATGTTATTGTCGCCAAATTACAATGTAACATTCCTTTCAATGTCAACTAACGAAACATAACATGGCTTGTTACCCAGTTAAACCATTTTGGCACATCCTGAAATTATGTGGGTTTATTTTAGTTTTTTTTCTCGCCTCTTGTAATACAGGCAAAGAATTAGAAACTGATAAAGTCGTGGAGGAAGCTATCTTCAGTAAAAATTCATTAAACTCAGATTCAATTATTGAGATTAAACAAGAATTTATTGAGAAAAATTCTTCTGGTGACTACCTAAGTCAATCACATCCACTCAATATTCTAAACAAAGAATTTGTACTCATTTCAGCTTATACGCTGGACAACACCACTAATAGTAATTTTTATTACGCCATTAGTCCAGACACTGCTTGGAACGATTGGATTAAAGTTTCACCCAATCACACCATTAATAACAATAGAACTGTTTACAGTGGCACCAATGTATTTACTGACATTTCTGAAATCAGGTTTAAATCAGATCAACTGATTAAACAACCTTTGATCATTCGTATTTTCATTGCCCATTAATATGATGACAATTAAACTTCAACATTCCGTATTAGTTGCAATTATCGCTCTTAGCTCTTTTATTAGCAATAAAGCGTTAAGTCAAGCAAGTTGTGATCTACCCGATTATTGCAATCGAATGTGTTGGAGTCCATCCAACAATCACCCCCCACAGTCAAATCCCAGTTATACATCACCAACTCATATCATTGTTCATCACTCCGGTGATAATCAAATATGGCCTGACGGAACAAACTATGCTGCTGTAGTTAGGGCATATTGGGACCAACATGTCAATACCAACGGATGGTCTGATATTGGCTACAACTGGCTTATTGACAGAAATGGCATCATCTATGAAGGCCGGGGGAATAGCATTCAGGGTGCTCATTTTAGCTGCATGAATAGCAATACCATGGGCACTTGTGTTATTGGAAACTTCAACCTAGAATCAACCTCCAGTCAAGCAATTAGCTCTTTAGAGAATTTACTGGCATGGGAAGCCTCTGATAAAGGCATCTCTGTGATGGATGCTAGCTTACATAATAGCTCAGAATTGGTGTTAAGCAATATTTGCGGGCATAGAGATGGAAACGCTTCCAATGCAACTCAAAGTTGTGCTAGTGGAACCGTATGCCCCGGAAACAATCTTTATGCTTCTTTGACGAGTGTTAGGAATGGTATCAATAATATGCCTTGTTACAATGGAACATCTGATATTAAAGTAGAATTACCAAATGAAAAAGTAACATTGTATCCTACTGTTACAAAAGGGCTAATAACCATTGAAGGAATTATCGCCAATGAATTGTTTCAGATTACAACCCTTTCTGGCAAAATTGTTAAACAAGGAAATGTTACAAACACATTAGACATATCTGAGTTATCCAATGGCTTATATCTATTTCGATTGCCTAAGCGAACAATTCCAATAAGTGTTAAAATTCATAAAGAATAGTATTACCTATTACATCCTAGACGTTGTGGTTAATCTAGAAATAAAACTTGGTGATTTCATAAATTGTTGATTATCAGAGTTTTTGTCAATATCTAATGAACGCACGTCAATTGTTAATAACTTAAATACCAAATACACGCAACAAAAATCAGATTCCAGCGTAATGAAAATGAACCTAATAAAATACCCTTATTACCAATGCTAGAACTTTGTAAGAAAGTGCTTAAAGGAGTAAGTTTTGATAGAATACTCTTTAAAAAAGAATTAGTTAAAGCGACCAAATGGGTTAGTCAAAAAGATTTATTTCAACTTAAAGCATGGTGCTTAGCTACCTATGGTGTAGTACATGGCCAAGTTATTGAAGAGGTGTTTAATCAAATTCAATGATCGCTTTTTAAAAATTTCAAATTACGTTTAAGACCCTCCAATTTGGTTCGTTTTACAGCGGATTTTCGGAAGAGCTCTCCAAAGAGCTCTTCTGTTATTTCATGCCAATCGTTTTTGCTCATTCCCAACAGTTTTTCATGGGGTGCAAACAAAGGTTCTTCATGTGGTTTACTAAACCTATTCCAAGGGCATACGTCTTGACAAATATCACAGCCAAACACCCAGTTATCCATTTTCCCTTCAAACGAGGATGGTAAGATGTTTTTTTTGAGCTCTATGGTGGCGTAACTGATGCATTTACTACCATCAACTTCATAAGGCGACACAATGGCGTCTGTAGGGCAAGCATCGATGCATTTGGTGCATGTTCCACAATAATCTTTGATAGGCCCGTCGTATTCCAAGTCCAAATCAACCATCAGTTCGGCAACAAAAAAGTAAGAACCTTGTTCTTTGTTAATGAGGTTACTGTGTTTTCCGATCCAACCAAGCCCTGCTTTTTTAGCCCATACCTTATCCATGACTGGCGCGGAGTCAACAAATGCGCGTCCGTTCACTTCACCAATATTGGTATCCATCCAAGACAGCAATTGCTTTAGTTTGTCTTTTATCACAAAGTGATAGTCTTTGCCATACGCATACTTCGATAACTTGGGTGCGGAGGGGTCTTTCTGTACTTCTGAAGGGTAATAATTGAGTAATAAAGATATGACCGATTTGGTGCCCGGGTGAATCAATCTTGGATCCAATCGCATATCAAAATGGTTATTCATATAACTCATTTCACCTTGATAATCATTTTTGAGCCAAGAGCTTAGTCTTGGTTCTTCTTCCTCCAAAAAACCAGCCTTACTTATTCCAACAAAACTAAAACCCAAATCAATGCATTGATCTTTAATCTGCTGGGTTCGTTTTTGTATGGCTATGGCATTAATCATGGTTAAACAAGGTGCCTTGATTAAGGTTGGGTATTTTCCCTAAATGATGGTAAGCTTTGTCGGTTACTTGTCTTCCTCTAGGGGTGCGCATTAAAAATCCTTCCATGATTAAAAAAGGTTCGTACACTTCTTCTATCGTACCCGACTGCTCTCCTACTGCTGTAGCAATAGTTGTTAAGCCTACTGGACCACCTTTAAATTTATCGATAATGGTATTGAGAATTTTGTTATCCATTTCATCCAATCCATGTTGATCGACGTTTAATGCTTTTAATGAAAACTCGGTAATCTCGGCATCAATAGTTCCAGTACCTTTTACTTGTGCAAAATCACGAACCCTGCGTAGTATGGCATTTGCTATTCGAGGTGTTCCTCTACTTCTAGAGGCAATGACCAATGCAGCATCATCATGAATAGGTACATCTAATATTTGTGCTGATCTTTTGACAATCCCTGCTAATATGCTCGCAGGGTAATATTCTAATCGAGAATTAATCCCAAATCGAGCTCTTAGGGGTGCGGTTAATAATCCTGAACGTGTGGTTGCACCAATGAGCGTAAACGGATTTAAGGCAATTTGCACGGTACGGGCATTTGGCCCGGAATCAATGACTAAATCAATTTTAAAATCTTCCATGGCAGAATACAAATATTCTTCAACCACAGCACTCAATCTATGTATTTCGTCAATAAATAAGACGTCGTTTTCTTCTAAGTTGGTCAACAAACCAGCCAAATCTCCTGCCTTATCGAGCACAGGGCCAGACGTTATTTTGATACCCACACCAAGCTCTTGTGCAATAATATTGGCCAAGGTGGTTTTACCAAGTCCCGGAGGGCCATGCAATAGAACGTGATCCAATGGCTCGTCTCTTTGCTTACACGCTTCCACAAAAACTTTCAGGTTTTCCAACACTTTTGGTTGACCAGAAAACTCATCAAACCCCTTTGGTCTTAAAGCCGTTTCTATTTCTGCTTCACCATTATTTTCTTTTTCTTCTTGATAATCGAAATCGTATTCTTCTTCCATGTTATTTTTTAAACACACTGCGATACATTTCGCCAAAATAAACGTTTAATTTAAGCACATATACCGGGGAATTGAAATTTCCTTCCACATCACTGTTATTAATTAACATTAATCGGTAACCCATCCCTGTTCCAACGCCAATATACCTCCAAATCTTATAATTTGCCGTCATAGAAGGCTCATATACTATGATAGGGTTTTGATAATAACGTACCGTTTCACCCCCTTTATCATATCCCATAAAGGTACTACCTAATCCGACTTGCACAGGAATACTTAGTTCCAATTTTTTAGATTTAAAAAATATGTACTCAAAATAAAACCCGATATACCCGAAATCTAAATCCGCGTTAATAAGCTCTCCATCTACTAAAAACTGTTTAGAGCTTTTAAATTTTTTGTCTAACCAGTTAAAACTCATGCCCACCCTAATGTCATCTCCATACTGCAATCCAAACTTTATGCCTCTGATCTTAGCTGCTTGGTTAGAGATAAACGAATTACGCGTATCTAACCTTAAACTAAATTTCGGTTTTTCCTTAAATTGCTTCTCCAAGTAATCAAATACTTGCCCGTAAGAAGTCAAAGACATGACCACAAAACATACAGAAATTATAAATAATCGCATAAAAAAGCCCGTAACTTGAAGTACGGGCTAATTTATTAATAATATCTCGGCTTGATAAGCTTCTTCTTTTTTTAATGGAGTAATGTGAGTGACAAAATCACGCTCCGCAGGATTTGCTATCATGCAATACTTTCTCAGGATAACCTTGGTAATTTGAAGCGGAGGAATATTTCCACTCCTGCGACACTAAAATAAGGATTTGTCATCCGTGAAATTAAACTGTTCTAAAAATTGGGGGTAAACAAATCACATTGTCCAATACGTTCTCATACAATTAAGTATTATCAATTCCTTGCTAAATTTTTCAATCGGGTTAAATAAGCCTGTTCGTAAGTACGTTTCAATTTATCCGATAAATATGATTGAATAATTAAATTAAGTACATCATCCTTTTTGGAAGTTAGTAGAGAAAAAATACCGTCAATAAGTTTTCTATTAATTCCAGCCATTTCGCCTAGTTTAAGAAACATTTCGTGTACTTTTCCTTTTGCTTGGTCTGGAGGTAATAAACTATCATCAAGTGCAAAATCTTTATCCGCAATATGTATGCTACTATTTAGTAAGTCATACGCTGGACTCAATTTAAAATCTCCCAACTCAGTCTGTATGAGTGAGAAGTTTTTAAAATGTGCATCTCCATTAGAGAACAAGTAGTTGAACAGGATAAGTTTTAAAAGCTTAGGGGCTTCGACATTATATGCAGGGACATACTTTTTAAGTAGTTCAAATAATTCATAATAACTACCTAAATATTTATAGTTTTCTCCATGTGTTTGAGGTGTTCTTTGCGCTAACGATGCAAAATCTTCTTGAGCCAATTTTGTACCATCATCTTTAATATCAAATCGCTTAGTTATATAAGCAGGATCCCCATTACTAAAAAAAATGAGCGCGTTCTCAGCAGTTTCTATATTAAAAACCCGCCTTGCTATTTGCATGGATAAATGCTCGTTGGCAGGCATCTGTCCGGGATTTTTACCTGCGCCCGGTTTTGGTTTAAGAATGTATTGTCCTTGTTCACCTTCCTTAATTAGGCGTAGTTTGTTTTTGTCCAACAAAACCGAAAACTTTTCTTGTACCCCTGAAATAGACATCCTTATTTGATTATCCTCAAATAGTTTATCTGTTAATTCGCTTGATGCTGGCGATACATAAGGAAGTATATGACTTACCTTTTTTCCTTTAAAAACACGTTTCAAAGCAGTTGACGAGTAGGTTTGACTCCCTTCTTTTAATGTGCCGGGGCAATATTGGATATCAGGTAAACTCATGCATGGTCTATTTTAATTATTCTAACTGCTCCGATAGTGTCGTAAGTCGCTGTATTTAGTAATAAGCCAAAATGGTCTTTTTTATCAATCCGCAAAGCATGACACGCGACTTGTTTATTGGTTCCTTCTGGCAACATGTTGTAGAAAAACGGGAACAAATGTTCCGCCTGGTATTCTTGCTGATGTTTAGGAAGTGTTAGACTAATAGCAGGCCTATCTGCAGAATTAAACCAGGTATCATGGTAGCGAAATACAAAGTCACCATTATCCAATTGGGTAAGTAATCCTGCCTCTTCGTTTTTGTAGATAACCTTAGCTTCTCTCATTTATTAGGGTTTTTACTTGTAGCGCTAACTCTAAGCCTAATGCATCAGCCAATTTACTAATGGTTTTCAAGGTGGGGTTGCCTTTTCCGCTTTCAAACTGCTTTAAGGTTCTAAGGCTGACACCAGATAGCTCTGCTAGCATTTCTTGGTTTACCTGCAGCATTTCTCTACGGGCTTTAATCATTTTTATTAATTTTGAAAAGTGCAGCATAATGCTCTATTTGTATCAAAAATAGCAAAAAATTAAATAAAAAATAACAAAAGTGTATTTAAATACACTTTCCGAGTGACTTAAACTATCTTCTCGGGTTTTAAAGCACAAAAGTGCAGTTAACTGCACTGGTTAATAAGTACCAATTCGCAATATAGAAGCTGTTCTTATTGGAAGGTAACTGCAATTGAGTGATATTTTGCTATGCAACAGAGTTATCCGCTCTTTAATACTGCATTTCTAAATGTAAGGGTTTATAATCCGTGAAATTAAACCGTTCTAAAAATTGGGGGTAAACAAGAAGCATTGAACGCACTAAAAATTCTGCGAAGTGATTTGTGTTAAGAGTTACAAACCATGTATTTGCAACTGTAGAAACAAAGGACGAGTTACAAACTCTACTTCTTGAACAGCAGGATTGCAAATCATGCAATACGTTCTCAATATAATCTTGGTAATTTGAAGTGGAATAATATTGCCAATCTTAAGAGTTTGTAACAAAACATGCGAAGCGGAATAATAGCTCTTTAATGCGGCAAGATGTCGCGGATTTAAAAACTTAGCGAGACGCTAAGCCTAGCTGGGGAAGTTCAGCG
>JBLIDJ010000041.1:0-20132 GCA_047634195.1 Flavobacteriales bacterium | reverse complement strand
ACTGTTCTAGGTGCACCTCTACCATCTGCCCCATATTGTTGAATAAGGTTATGGAAGTTGCGTGAGCTTGCCCCATGTTCACATGCAATTTATCTCCCTTTACTGGATTAGGATAGACTTCGATAATTAAACGTTGATTTTTTTGGATACCATCAATTATCTCACAAGTTCCTATAGCCACTTCTGGAAATATGGTAGTATCGTTGATACTCAAGCATGCTAACTCGTCGTAATATCCAGATACATTACCCCCAGATTCTAAAAACAAGCCACCAGTATTGCCTATTCCTTCAATCCATTCATTCATCCCACCATCAAAATAGATGCGTTTACGATACGTGTTATTAATTAGTACAGAATCAACATTATTAACAGACAAAATAGCTAAATGACCATAATTGAAATTAAATGTTTCGAAATAGACATCGATAGCACTATCTCCTAAAGCAAGACCAAAATCGTATAACAAAAACTCGTTTAGGGAATCGCCCGGCACATAAAACACTTTATTATCTTCAGATCTTGTAGCTCCTTTATATCCACCTCGGCAATAATGAATTTGATCATACACAAGGTTGTTAATCAAGGTGTCCTCCTCTCCCATGCAATACGATTTTACGCCTTCGAGTGTGGTGTTGTGCAACCATGGAAACTCTTCATCTTCCTCACTGATGTAGTGATAGTTGCTCCAGATAGCATTACTGGTTGGGAAAGTACTTTGAGCTAAAGAAATTGCGTTTGCAACAATCAGTAGCAATAGGGTAAGAATAAGTTTCATATCAGGTGATTTGATTAATAAAATGATCACTAATTTAGTGATTATTATCAAATCTTTTTTTGAGGCTCTTGGAGTATGTGTTTCTTATTAAAACTATCTCGCGGTTATTATGTGAACTGAACAATTCGGATAAGCTCAACCATACAATCTAGTGGCATATTTTCTTATATCACAATTTCACAGTTTACTTAACTGAGCTGCACGAATATTAAAGCTAACACAATGGTGTTTTATCTTAATTATCATTAAAAGTATCGACGAAACCTAATTTAGTTCCTGTAAGTTGATTAACTTACAACTACCATAAACTTTTTAGGGATATCTTATGTTAATAAAACAACTCAAAGAATTATTCTCGAAATTTTCTGAAAGCATGAAAGAGCAAGCAAACATTGCTCCTGAATTACTTTTAATGATGAAAGAATTTGATGATAATTTAACACATGTTGATGTACAAATAAACTTGGCGCAACAAATTAGCAGGACAGGAACATGGGAATGGCATGTTAAAAAAAATGAAATTTTTTGGACAAAAGAATTATATCTTATTCTTGGGCTTAATCCCGAAACACATAACCTTACATTCGAAGATTATGTGTCACACATCCATATAGACGATCAAGCCATTTTTCATGCTATCATTCAAAAATCCATCGAAGAACAAGCTTCTTTTGAGGTAACACACCGTGTTATTAATGAAAAAAAACAAGAACTGGTTTTATCTTGTAAAGGAAAAGCAATCTATAAAAATGGTGCGTTAGATTTTATGTTCGGAACCGCTACCGATATTACTCAAGAAGATTTTGCTCAGAGGAAATTAATGGAAAGCGAAAAACATTTTAAACTGCTTACCGAACATTCACAAGAACTCATTTGTTTGTTAGATTCATCAGGGAATTACAAATACGCAAGCCCAAGTTCCTATAAATTAACAGGCTACTTTCCTGATGAACTGATAGGGAAAAGTCAGTATGATTTTTTTCACATCGAAGATCAAAATCATATCAGGAAAGAAATTGACAACTTGGTTAAAAAAGGCGAGACAGCATCTGTTTTTTACCGATTTAAAAAGAAAAATGGAAATTACATTTGGCTGCACACTCTTTTTCAAGCCATAACTAGTGATGAAAAAGAAATTATAACTATCCATACTTCTAGCCGAGATTACACCGAACAACATCACGACCAATTAAGAATAAAGGAGGAAGAAAAAAAATTTAAAGACTTATTGGAATCAGCACCTGATGCCATGGTGTTTGTGAATAAAGAAGGCGAAATAGTACTGGTGAATGCACAAGCTGAAAAATTGTTTGGGTATGCAAAAAAAGAAATGCTAGGCCAACAGGTTGGAATTTTAATACCCCATAGATATAGTAAATATCATCATAGCTATGCCCATCAGCCAAAACCGCTAAAGATGGGTGAAGGCCGTGAATTATTTGGTGTGCGCAAAGACGGAACTGAATTCCCAGTGGAAATTTCACTTAGCCCCATTGAAACCAATGATGGTTTATATGTTTCTAGTGCTATTAGAGACATCACTGAAAGAGTGGCTATTCAAAACGAGCTTAAACAAGCAACGATCAAAGCCGAAGAAAACATTCGTTTAAAACAAGATTTTTTGGCGAACATGAGCCACGAAATAAGAACCCCAATGAATGCCATTCTTGGTTTTACTAAATTTTTACTGAAGACTAAATTAACAGACGAACAATTAAACTACACAACTACCATTGACAATTCAGTGGAAGATTTGCTTTTAATCATCAATGATATTTTAGATTTTTCAAGACTTGAAGCTGGGAAAGTTTCCTTAGAAAAAATTCCATTTAATTTGAAACATAAAATATGCCAAGTAGCTCAGTTAAATAAAATGAAATCTGAAGAAAAAGGGTTGATATTTGAATTTAATTGGGGTAAAAATCTACCCGAATTGATGATAGGCGATCCTCTAAGACTGGGTCAAATGATTACCAATTTAGTATCCAATGCCATCAAATTTACTTTTAAAGGATCTGTAAGCTTGAATGTCAATTTATTACAATTGAAAAAAGATATCTGTCAAATACAGTTTCAAGTCATTGATACAGGAATAGGTGTTGCTGAAAAAAATAAAAAAATAATTTTTGAAAGTTTCCGCCAAGCCCAAGGAAATACCACCAGAGAATATGGTGGAACGGGGCTTGGGTTATCTATCGTTAAAAATTTGGTGGAATTGCATGAAGGAAACATTGATTTTACCAGTCTTGAAAAACAAGGGAGCACCTTTGAAATTACCTTGTGGTATTCTATTGCGCAACATATGGAACTGGAAGAAGAGGTCTTACCTGTTGAGAGAAAAGATGTGGAAGGCATAAAAACACTCTTAGCCGAAGACAATAGAGCCAATCAAATGATTACAAAGAAAATTTGCCGTGATTGGGGAATTGTCCTTGAGATTGTTTCAACTGGTAAAGAAGCCATTGAGAGGTTGGACGAAACATTTGATTTAGTGTTAATGGACATTCAAATGCCCATCATGGATGGTGAAGAAGCAACCAAAATAATTAGAAGTGAAGGCAGGCAATATAGCGATGTCCCAATTATTGCATTAACAGCCCACGCCATGAAAGAAGAACACGATAGGTTTATTAGTTTAGGAATGAATGCATGTTTGTTTAAACCATTTAAAGAATTAGAATTGATTCACATCATCAAACAATACAGTGACAGAAATAAGTGAAAGTATATTGAGTCAAGTGATCCTAGTTCTTAATTAATTATAGCAACACATCGAGTTAGTTTATATTCACGGTACAATGAGGACAATTGATATCAATATTGATCACCGAATTTGAAGTCAATCGTTTCTTAAAATAACCATCCGCTTTTTTCTCAATGCCATCTCCTCTGTTTTTCACTTTGGTAAACCGCCCATTGGTGACATACAAATCAAAGTCACTGATGGCCTCTGTATTGATATCTACCGTAGCAAATTGATTTTTGATTTCAATAGAAGCCACTTCTTTGCTAATATGCTTTACTTCCATGTTGCTATGCGCAGCATTTACGTAAATATGATGGTGAATGGTTCCAATAGACATTTTAGCAAATGCTCCGTCTTTCAAGTCAAATTTCGCGGCATCATCCACCAATATTTTCCCATGTTGATAGACTCCTAATCGAATGTCTTTCGCTTCATGTACATCAAGTGTAGAGAAATATGATTTTTCTATGTCTATCTCTTCCGCAGTTTCTAACACAAGTTTTGAGTGTTCTAATTTTTCGCTTTTCAGGTTTTTCACTCCGTTTATTTCCAAGGTAGAAAAAGATAACTTGGTGCTTACATCTTTCATTTGCAAGCTGCTCATTTTCGAATGACTTAATTTTATTTTTGAGTCACCCAGCACATTGCCAACATTGATTTTTGAAAATTGAGCATTGATATTTAAAGGACCCAAATCATTTCCTTTGAGGGTGCTGTGTGATATGTCTAGATCAATGCTTCCATCTAAATAACCTAAGTCTATGGTTGAAAATGCTCCATCTACTTGCAGGTCGTTTCCTTGTGGCATGTTTACATGTATCACCATATCAAAATTCACTTTCCCTTCAAATACAAATTCTCGTCCATCAACTAACTCAATTTTGGTGCTAACACCAAAAAACCACCAATCTGTTTGCCTGAAATTCTTGAAAGGACTTTTAAGATCCAAGACGAGTTTACCTGGCTTTTGCTCTATTTCGTAGCTTATGCCTTTTAGTAGCTCTTTTACCTCTGTTTCTACCTCATCGTCGGCATCTATGTTCACAGACACGGTGAAGCTCACCTCATTGCTTTCTGTGGTATTTACAATCACATCGCTGGCATGGGTTACTTTAAGTTCAACCACATCTGTTTTATTCACAGTAGCTTTTCCGGTGTAGTTCGAAGAGAATTGTGCAGCACCAGTGCTAGTTAAACCAAGAATCATGAACAAACACAGTAAATGTGTTTTACGCATTGTTTTAATTAAATTTTTCATAGCTTTTTACTTTAGTTAATTCATCAAATAAGGCTTCTAATAAATCTGATTTCATGCTGTAATTTTCAACAATGAGTTGCATGACCATTTCAGTGCAGCCATCATTATCAACCATTTTTTGATAGTTTTGATAAGCAATATCTAAGTTTTCCATACCCAACCAAAAAGATTGTAGTATATCCTCTAAGCCATCAACATCTTCTATGTTTTCAATCTGCCCTTTTTTGTATTGAATGTCTTCCTTCAGTGCTTTTTCTACTTGCCCATATTCAGCAGAATAAGCAAGCAGAGGCAAATCAAGTTCTTGGGTGTTTTGCGTAAACACTGCTAAGGACACTGAAACAGCAATGACCAATGATGCAGCTATTCGGAAAAATATTTTTCGCTTATGTTGTTGCCTCTTTTTTTGCAAGCCTTGCTGAATGTTCGCCCACAACCTGTCACTCGGTAATACTTCTTTCTTTAGCTTGGCTTGATTGTTTTTTAAGTGCGATTCAAATGCTTTCATACCATTACCTCCTTCAATTTAGTGCGCAATAATTTTAGTGCATATTGATATTGACTTTTCACCGTAGAAACAGATACGTTTAGCATCTTCGCTATTTCTTTGTGTTTTAGATCTTCGAGTAAGTACAGTACCAATATTTGCCGACAACCATTGGGTAGTTTGTCAATTTCTATGTTGATGGTTTCAAAACCAATGTGTTCTAATTCATTTTCTTCCTCTTCTGCTATCTGTGGTAATTCATCCTCCCAAGCTGTCAAATAGTTTTTTTGTTTTAGCTGAATCAAGCATTCATTGATGACAATGCGCTTGAACCAACCTGCAAATCTGTTGGGTTCTTTTAACCGCGACAATTGACTAAATGCTTTGATAAAAGCTTCCTGCAAAGCATCTTCTGCCACATCGTTTTTACCGATCATGCGCAAACAAAGCCCCAACATTTCAGCACTAAATCGCTGATACAATTCTTGTTGTGCCAACAAATTTTGCTGACTTGCTAGAAGCACCAAATGTGATATGTTATCTGTTTTTTGCAACCGTGTTTTTATGCTTTATACCTGTAAGATGCCATAAAACTTAAAAAGACGGAAATAAGAGGGAAGTTTTTATTGAAATATAGAAATATTATTGAGCATCCTATTAACAAGAATTGTTCATGTATCCTGTCACTATTCTAGTCCGACCTTCAGCATCTTAACAATGTTGTGAGATTCCTTCAAGTTCAAAAATGGATATGTAACGCCACTCAGAAAAAGGCCATTCGGAAATGCTGGCATTTTTTCTGTCATCTCTTTTTCCAAATTCAATATTTCCTCAAACTCTCTCAAGGACATTTTACCACTACCAACTTCCAGCAAAAAGAAAACACAAATCCGAACCATTCCTCTGAGAAAACGATTGCCTGTAATCGTGAATCGTAATCGTCCTTCTTCTTCATTGACATACAAGGCACAGTGGCTGATTTTGCATATCGTGTTGTCGTATGTGTCAGGTTGTTTACAAAGTGCTTTAAAATCTCGTGTCGCTAAAATAAGAGCTGTCGCTTTGCGCATCAAGTCAAAGTCTAATTTCAGGTCATCATAAAAAGCACTATACTGAATAAATACCGGATTTTTGTTCCAGTGCATGAAATAATCGTAGGTGCGTGCCACAGCATCATGCCTACAATGTTGCTTTTGGTTTACTGCAATAACTTCAAAAACTGCGATATTGTGGGGTAAATTTTTGTTCATGCGCAATTTCAAATCAAAGTCAGGAGCTTCATCCAGGTTGATTTGAATAACATATTGACTGGCGTGAACTCCCGCATCAGTGCGCCCACAGCCATAAGCACTTACTGGTTTTTTGAAGATATTGGATAGTGTTTTCTCAACAACTTCCTGTACAGTTTCTGGGTTGTTTTTTTGCCTTTGCCAACCTTTATAGCTGCTGCCATCAAATCCTAGGTGTATGAAATATCGCATGAGTCAATTTAAAAAAAGAGGGTGTTACTGGTAAACAAGTTGGCTTAAATAGTCCGTTAGGTTAACCAGTTTCTGTGCTGCTAAAGGAACATAATATTTTCGCTCGTTTCTTACTTATGGTTGATTAAAAAAATACCATGTCCACGAACCTTAAATACTATCTTTTCTACTTATTTCGAATTACACAATTCGAAAAACAGCAATGATTACAACTACTTTTCACAAGGCAGTGGTGTAAAAAAACGCGAAGTATTAGCTGTGATGAATGCTGAAGTATTTAGAACTGGAGCGGTGCAAAAAAATGGTTGTATGTAGTTTTGTTCTTGAATTATTGGTGTTTCATTATTTTACAATGGGTGTTACCTGTTTAAATAATTTATAATTTTCGACGACATTTATTTTGTATAAATTTTTGGCATCGTCCGATAAAAATGACTTATCAACCATCGCTAATATCTCATTTTCTTTTTTACTAAATAAGCCTATCATTTCAGTAATTATGGAATCTCTAATTTTCAAACGCTTTCCAAATTCAATAAAATCCTCGCTTTTATAGGTGTATAATTCTCCTAATGGCAAGCTTGTTTGCTCCAGTTCTTCAAATAGATTTAAAGCCAATAAATTATCTGTGAGATGAATTTTGGTGTTCATTAAATCATATGATGGCGACAACATCATATCACCATCCGCGGTTTCCAAAAGAGAAATATTTTTTAAATGAACATCACCATTCCCAGTAAGGAAATTAAAAATAAGAATACGTAGAAAGTCAATCCTATTCAATGGACTAAGCCATTCCCCAACATTTTGATAACTTTTTGATTTATATTTATCAGCTGTCTTAAGTACTGATGCAAAATCTTCCTGATTTAATTTTTCACCGTCACCATTGTAATCAAAGCGTCTTGTGATATACGCTGGAGTACCATTGGCAAAGTTCATAAAGGCACATTCTGCTATTTTGATTCCAAAAACCTGTTTGGCTATTTGCATGGTGGTGTGTTCATTTGCTGGCGACTGATCAGGCATATTAAATCTTGACAATAATGGTTTTAGTATGTATTGAGATTTTTCTTCTACACCCATTTTGGGAATTAACTCAATTCCTCTAGGCTTCCCGACAAATCCTTTTCGTTGAACTCCTGAGATACTAAACCCCATTGGCTGACCATCAATTCTTTTTGAAATATCCTCCCAATTGAATTTGAATTGAGGGCTGACCTTAGAGCGGTCAAATAAAATTTTTGCACAAGATGAACAAAATCCACTTGTATTATCTTTAAGACATCCGTTACACTGTGCCATTTTCAATGTTTTTTACGGTTATTGCACCTATTGTATCGTACTGACAGCTTAACGCTAATAAACTCCAGTCATCACTTGGGTCGATTCTTAATGCATTGCAAATTTGATCTCGATTCTCTCCTTCGCTAAGAATGGATTTGAAGTAGTGAAATAATTCTTTGGAATGATATGTTTTTTGACTCTTAGGCATGTTAACCGAAATGGGTCGTGTGGTAACATTTTCAATAAAAGATTCATCATATTCAAAATGATAACCATCATTATCAACCCAAAGCTCTCCAGCCTTAATATTTCCTTTATAAATCACTTCTAGTTTATTTCCTAATTTCATGTTTTATTATTGACGCTTTTTTATTTCCACTTTTATTTCCAAATTGAGATATTCAAAAATATTTTGCAACATCTCAAATGTTGGGTTGCTAACACCTCTTTCTAATTGAGAAATGGAAGTTTTAGAAATGCCTGTTAGGTTGGCTAATTCTCGAATAGTTAGTCCCAACACCTTCCTTCTGTTTTTTATTTGAATTCCTAATTCTTTTATTTTCATGTTTTGTACCATTATATTGGTAGTATATTATCAAATATACGTCTTTTATTTAAAAATGTCTACTCTGTACCATTATACTGATACTTACGTGAGGCGTAGCTGAGAAAAGAAGTATTTGTGTGATTTGCACCAATATATTGCACAAGGATATGATTATCGATAAGTGGGTGAGGTGCTGAATACTTTGCTTAATCATTTAACGCGACAGATGTGCAAATGGAAAACAGGTTCTTATTCCTTTTTAAAGAACGAAACTTCTTTAGCTTTATATCATGATTTTAGTAGCTTTTTAAAACATAAGACATATGAGTTTCCAATTTATATCTGATAGCGCTGGTAATACAACAGGGGTTTTTATTCCAATGGAAGAATGGAATGAATTAAAAAATAAATACAAGGGTATTGAGCAAGAGGAAAGTCATATTCCTGAATGGCAAATGAATGCCGTAAGGGAGCGACGAATAGAATACACGAAGAATTCAAAGCAAGCGTTAGACTTTGATGCTACTATGGATGATATTGAGAAAGACTTGTTTTTATCGTAGTTATCGTGGGTATTACTTTAAGTTTTCTTTATTCTTAATTCCCGCGAAAGGTTAGCTGCGCTGAATGCTGAAGCATTTCGCGCGACAGCGGTGCTTTGCTTTGCAAGACAAAGAACAGGGTCAGAGTACTAACACCTAAATTATTTCTCCATTGTTATTTCATATTCCAAAAATGCTTTAGGTGAGCTATAAGAAAATCCTAAAGTTAATTCCATAGGATTAATCATGTGTATATAGGCGATAGATTTGGCAGAATTCGAATAAATTACGTAAATCCAAGTATTATCGATGTTGTATTTGGCCCATTTACATTTTCTTAATTGCTTTATAAGCTTTTCGGTATTTTCATCATTAATTTTTGAATCATTCGTAATTGAAATTATTACTGAATTATCCTCTTTCATATCGAGGGAAAAAGAATTAAAAAATGGAACATATTTCTGAACTGATGTTTTGGACTCAACCTTTTTAACATTCCATTTTCCAATAGGAAAGTCCGATTTAATTTGAGCATTTAGGCAGAAGGGATTTAATATTAACAAGATTAATATGGTCAAAAATTGTTTCATGAATATTTCTTAAAAGGGAAAATCATTATGTGAAGCAATTTGAATAAACATGCATACGTATGCACCAATATATTTACCCCTGTTGTTTATACCTAAAAGTAACCAATTTTAAGTATATATAAAAGTGATGCACAAAAAAAGCCTTGAACTCCAGAGAGTCCAAAGCTTACTTATATTTCTTGTTGTTGTACTTACAAGCCTAACAATACTTCTTCAGCAGTTTTGCCACCAAAGATCATACGTTCTGGGTTTTCCAACATTTCTTTTACTTTCACTAAAAATCCTACCGATTCTTTACCGTCAATAATACGGTGATCGTAAGACAAGGCTAAATACATAATAGGTCTTATCTCAACTTTACCATTGATAGCTACAGGTCGCTCAACAATGTTGTGCATGCCTAAAATAGCGCTCTGTGGTGGGTTGATAATAGGCGTAGAAAGCATAGAACCAAACACACCACCATTGGTAATGGTAAACGTTCCACCGGTCATTTCGTCAATGGTCATTTTACCATCACGTGCTTTAATGGCCAAACGTTTAATTTCTCTTTCTATCTCAGCCAAGCTCATTTGCTCTGCATTGCGCACTACAGGCACCATCAATCCTTTTGGAGAACTAACAGCAATACCTATGTCGGCATAGTCGTAATACACAACCTCGTTGCCATCTATCATACCATTCACAGCTGGAAACAAGTTTAATGCTTCGGTCACTGCTTTGGTAAAAAATGACATAAAACCTAAATTGGTTTCGTGATGATCGATGAATGCTTTTTTGTACTTAGTACGCAAGTCCATGATTGGCTTCATGTCTATCTCGTTAAACGTAGTAAGCATGGCCGTTTCGTTCTTTACAGAAACCAAACGCTCCGCAATTTTACGACGTAGTGATGACATTTTTTCACGTCTCAACTCACGTGTACCACCCCAACCTTGTGCCGAATCGGCAGGGAAACCTGCTGCCATAGCTGCCAACACATCTTGTTTGGTCACACGGCCATCTTTGCCTGTACCATTTACTTGACCAGCTTTTACACCGCCTTCGTCCATCAGCTTTTTAGCTGCTACCGATGGATGTCCTGCTGCATAAGAATCTGACTTTGCTGCTGGTGCTTCCTTAGCCGCTGGCATAGGATTAGGTGCTGCTTCTGCTTTTGGAGCAGCTGCAGGTTTAGCTTTTGGTTCACCAACAACCGAAGTGTCAATGCTACAAATAACTTGACCAACGGCAACCGTTTCGCCGTCTTCAGCCATAATATGTATCGCTCCTGACTCTTCTGCCGCCAACTCTAAGGTTGCTTTATCCGAATCAATTTCGCAGATAATCTGCTCTTTCTCTACATATTCGCCTTCTTCAACTAACCATTGTGCAATTTCTACTTCAGAAATAGATTCTCCGGGACTAGGTACTTTTACTTCAAATGCCATATCGACTTTTGTTTATCAATTATGCGTTTACTTCCGTTAAATATTTTGCAAAAACCCCATCAATAATGGCTTTTTGTCTTTTTTCAGCACGTTTTGGTGAACCCGATGCTGGACTTGCACTTGCTGGTCGAGAGATGACGTCTAAACGAACACTTCTCCAGTTTTGCAACAAGTATGACCATGCACCCATGTTTTCTGGCTCTTCTTGCGCCCACATGATGCTGCTTGCGTTTTTGTATTTCGCTACTATCTTATCCAATTGTGTTTGTGGCAATGGGTATAGCTGCTCTATGCGTACTAGCGCAATATCGTTTGCGTTCAGTTCTTCTTTTTTGGCCAACAATTCGTAGTACAGTTTTCCTTGACAGAAAACCAATTGTTTCACGGTGTCAGCTTTAGCTGTAGCATCATCTATTACTTCTTGAAAACATCCTTGAGCCAAGTCTTGGATGCTTGAAGTACAGCGAGGATGTCTCAGCAAACTTTTAGGAGTGAAAACCATCAATGGTTTTCTAAACTCACGTTTTAGCTGACGACGTAGTACGTGGAAGAAGTTGGCAGGAGTAGTACAATTGACTATTTGCATATTATCTTCAGCACATAACGACAAGAAACGTTCTAGTCGTGCAGAACTATGCTCTGCACCCATACCTTCATATCCATGAGGCATAAGCATAACCAAACCACTCATTATTTTCCATTTATCTTCTGCACTAGAGATAAACTGGTCAATCATGATTTGAGCACCATTAAAGAAATCTCCAAATTGAGCTTCCCAAATAATCAAATCTTTTGGCTCGGCCAACGAATATCCGTAGTCGAAACCAAGCACACCGTACTCAGAAAGCAAAGAGTTGAACACTCTAAACTCTCCTTGTGTATCTTGTATGTTGTTGAGGTGACAGTAATTTTCACCCGTATTTTCTAAAGTAACTACCGAATGTCTGTGAGAGAAAGTACCTCTTTGTACATCCTGTCCTGACAAACGTACGTTGTGTCCTTCGGTCAATAAAGAGCCGTAGGCCAACAATTCTGCCATTCCCCAGTCTAACTTGTTGTTAGCAACCATGTCAGAGCGATCTTTTAGGATCTTCTCTAATTTTCGGAAGAATTTTTTATCTCCTGGTACAGCAGTAAGTTTTTCGGCTATGTTTTTTAGTTCGCTGGCAGCAACACCTGTCTCTGGTGATTTTTCAAAATCGGCACGAGTAGATAGTCTGGTTCCTTCCCACAAGTCTTGCATGAAAGGGCGTACCAAAGCCATTTTTATTTTTTTCGCTTCGTCAAATTCTATGGACAACTGCGCTTTAAACGTTTCTTCCATCTCTTTGGCCAAAGCCTCCGTGATGTTGCCCGACGCTAACAATTGTTGCACATACAAGTCTTTTGGATTGGCATGTTTGCTAATCGCTTTGTACAACAATGGTTGCGTAAATTTAGGTTCATCTCCTTCGTTGTGTCCATATTTACGGTAGCACAACAAATCAATAAAAACATCTTGCTTAAATTCTTGACGGAATTCCATCGCCATTTTTATGGTATGCACCAAAGCTTCAGGGTCATCGCCATTGACATGGAATACAGGGCTCAAGGTAACTTTACCTACGTCGGTACAATAGGTGCTCGATCGTCCATCTTTGTAGTTGGTGGTAAAACCTACTTGGTTGTTGATTACAATGTGGATGGTTCCACCTGTTTTGTAACCCTCAAGCTGAGCCATTTGTATCACTTCATACACAACGCCTTGTGCCGCAATAGCAGCATCGCCGTGAATTAAGATAGGAGCAACTTTGCTGTTGTCTCCGTCGTAATGATTATCTATTTTGGCACGAGATATTCCTTCTACTACTGGGTCAACCGCTTCTAGGTGGGAAGGGTTAGGTGCCAATACAAGGTTGATGTCGTGTCCTTTATCTGTTGTTAATTTTCGGTCGTACCCTAAGTGATATTTCACATCACCATCAAAAAACTCATCGTCGTAGTCTTTAGGGTCAAACTCACTAAATACTTCACGGTGCGGTTTGTTGAAAATATTGGTCAGCACGTTTAAACGTCCTCTATGTGCCATACCTACTACAAACTCTTTTATACCAAGTGTAGCACCGTATTCTATGACCATGTCAAGGGCAGGAATCAATGATTCTCCACCTTCTAATGAAAATCTTTTTTGACCTGGAAAACGCGTATGCAAAAAATTCTCGAAACCAACCGCTTGGGTTAGTTTACGGAGAATATGCTTTTTCTCGCCGTCCGAAAAGTTGGGTGTATTTCCGTTTTCATGTAGCTTTTTACGAAGCCAGTTTATTTTCACGGGCTTACGCATGTACATGTACTCTACACCAATACTTTGGCAATAGGTTGTTTGTAGGTGTGCAACAATATCACCCAAGGTTGCAGGGCCTATGCCTATTTCAGTACCAGCTTGAAAAACCTGTGTTAAGTCAGACGCTACAAGACCAAAATGAGCGATATCTAAACTAGGCTCATACGTTCTGCGAACGCGAACAGGATTGGTTTTGGTAAACAAGTGACCCCGACTGCGATAGCCGTTAATCAGGTTGATTACCTTAAACTCTTTGGGAAGTTCTTCGGCAGGAGTATCTCCTTCGTCAAAGTTGGTTCTAGAAAATTCAAACCCTTCAAAAAACTTTTGCCATCCGTATTCTACGGATTCAGGGTTTTGTAAATATTGTTGATAAAGTGCGTCAATCGCTGCGCCATCTGAATTGCTCAGATAAGAATATTTATCCATAATATATGTCGAGACATTTTATAAGAAGGCAAAAATACCATTTTTTTTATCATACAAGCCTTAGAAACATATGCTTTACGTATGTTATTTCGTGGTGAAATCTATGTAAGGAAATCTTCCTTGTATTTTGCTAGCTATCAGCGGTGTTCTGTGATTTAAGTAATATTTGCACCTCACATCCTGAATTCCGATAGCTATCGGAACGGGACAGGCTCTGTAATCTCTCACCTGTAACCTGTAATCTGAAACCTATTTCCCACTATACTTTTCCCTAACAAAGACTTTAAACATTTCTCGTTTTACAATGAGGTAAGCCATTACAGGGATGTCGTTGTTTTCTGAAGGTTCGGATTGATACAACCAATTTTCGGGGATGTCGACACGATACAAAAACTCTGCCCACTTTTTGGGTTTGTACTGTATGATGTTGTCGAAATAAGGAGCTAATAATATGGCTAGCTTTTCTCCCGAATCGGGCAAGGGTTCTTCAATGGCAGGCATGCCTATCATGGTTAAATCTTTATTGATTTGAACCATCGTTTTTTCAACCCAAGTTGGATTGACTAAATATCCTTCTATTTCTGTTAACTGCAAAAAATTCATACCTAAGTGCTCTTTCCCTTTTGTGTTACGAATTACGACATCCTTTTTGAAACAAGCATATGATTATTTAAATTAAGTTGTGTGATTTTGTATTTATCATTTGAACTTATGTATCTAACAAATAAGCGAACAATGCGTATTAAGTAAGCGCAAATTTTGATCAAGACATTATCAGGTTTAGTATTAATTAGAAAGCAAAAAGAAAAGCCTGTTTCAAAAATGTGCCAATG
Source organism: Flavobacteriales bacterium (assembly GCA_047634195.1). Lineage (GTDB taxonomy): Bacteria > Bacteroidota > Bacteroidia > Flavobacteriales_D > Luteibaculaceae > JBLIDJ01. The sequence continues at coordinate 5,401 of JBLIDJ010000041.1, read as the reverse complement.
GCTTTCACTAGATATCAATAATTAGCTATAAAACAAGGAGTTATATAAGTTTTGTATTTTAGTACCCTAGTATGAAATATCTTATTATCATCTTTAGTTGTTTTTGGAGTTCCTTTGGATACACTCAGGTAAACAATAAAGTAATAGACTTACCAATCACAACGTGCGATTGCAACGGTGCTATTCAACTTTTTGATAAGCCTATTGGCCCCATGAAGTCTTCGCATTATGGTAAAGAGTTGGAGATTAGAAACAATGCAAGTGATGATCTTTACTTTTTAGAAAGAGAGCATTTTAGTTCTTGGTTTGTTGTTAAAGCACCATTTACGGGAGAGTTAATCTTAGATATCATCAGTGAAGATGCCAGTGAAGACTTCAACTTTTTAGTATTCCTTGCTAGTGGACGATGGTTTTGCAACAAGCTGAGAGAAGGAACAGAAATACCCTTGCGAAGCAATATGTCCAGCACAGATAGGGGTATGGGAATTACAGGGCTTAGCTTGAGTGCGCCCGAAGATTACATCAGTAGTTATGATGATGATTCGTTTTCATCGAGCATTCAAATGATAGCAGGTGACTTTTATTACATTATTGTAGACAACAAAAGACAAACCAACAAAGGATTCACGATTCATGCTCGTTTTCTAAAACCGTCAGAATTGGAAGAGATGGATGGCCATTACCAAGTAGATGTGAAAACGAAGAATCGCTTTTAAGTGAAAATAGACGACGCTTCGATCTCCAATACATTTTAGAATGAATAATTTAGGTTTCAGTACTTACCGTTTATCATTTCGTACTTCAACACAATCACTTAAAAATACCTTTCCAATATCATTTTTATTTCATGAATTTTAATCCTTTACTTTTGATTTCTATTAATTTAGAATACGCATGAAATTTAAACTTTTAACCATCAGTTTTTTACTGTTATCTAGTGCCACTTGGGCTCAATCAGAACCGTGGTCGTTGGATCAATGCATTAAACATGCTTTGACCAATAACCTGCAAATAAAGCAGAGTGAGCTAACTACTGAAGCGGCAAAAACAACCGCTTTGCAGGGTAAGCTAGACTTACTGCCTACCTTAAACGCCGGAGCATCGCATGGGTACAACTGGGGACAAACCATTGACCCGTTTACCAATCAATTTGCAACAGACAGGGTGCAAAACAACAGCTTCTCGTTAAGCTCTAGTGTTACACTATTTGCTGGGTTTCAAAAACAAAGCACCTTAAAGCAGCGTCAGTATGACTACATGGCTGCTCGTTTTGACAATGAAAAAATGCAGAACGATATCTCCATGCAGATAGCGACTAATTATTTGCAAATATTGTTTAACCAAGAATTGTTTCGCATTGCCGAAAACCAATTTGAGTTAACCAAACTGCAAGTGGGGCGCATAAGAAGCATGGTTGAAATAGGTCAGTTGCCAAAAGGTAACCTACTTGACCTAGAGGCTCAGCTAGCGAATGAAGAATTGAATAGGGTGAATACCGAGAATCAATTGAATATTTCCATACTTTCTCTAAAGCAATTATTGCAATTGAGCAATCCTAACTTTAGCATTGTCACGCCAGACCTTGACGCGACCAACTTAGGCCAAGTAGGAGTTCAACCGATGGATATTTATAAAATAGCGGTAATGCAACGTCCAGAGATTAAAAGCTCCACGTATCGTTTGATGAGTGCTGAAAAAGCACAAGCAGCTGCCATAGGCTCCCAAAGCCCTAGGCTTACGGTGAATGGGTCATACGGAACAGGATATTCTGGAAACAATAAAGTAGGAACTGGTGACACGATCTTTAGTAATCGTACGATTGGTTATACGGAAAACACATTTGAAAAAGTAATTGCTCCTTCTATAGATTTTGAAAACTATGATGTAAAGCCATTTAAAGACCAGTGGGAAGCCAATATCAATCAATCTTTGAGTTTTCAATTGAGCATACCTTTGTTTAATGGTTGGAACACACGAACAAGTGTGAAACGCGCCAAAATAAACTACCTCAATGCAGAAATGCAATTAGAGCAAAGCAAGCAACAGTTGAGTCAAGATATTCAAAGTGCACACAACGATGTGTTGGCCGCACTGAAACAATACGAAGCTTCTAAGAAAGCAGTTTCTGCATTGGAAGAATCGTTTAAATACGCTCAAGCAAGATATGAGGGTCAGTTGATAAACACGATTGACTACACCGATTCAAAAAACAAATTAACCAAAGCTCAATCAGATTTATTGCGCTCAAAATTCGATTTCATTTTCAAATCAAAAGTGTTAGATTTTTACCAAGGAAAACCACTTGCATTATAACAATACAATGAAAAACAAGAAAAAATTATACATCGGCCTAGGAGTAGTATTAGCCTTATTATTAATTGTAGCCATTAGTAGCGGAGGCAATGAAAATGATGCTGCGAAAGTAATGGCCGAAAAAGCGCAATTAGTTACCATTACGGAAACAGTTGCTGCTAATGGAAAAATACAGCCAGCAATTGATGTAAAAATCAGTTCTGATGTTTCGGGAGAAATTATTGAACTAGCTGTTCAAGAAGGAGACAAAGTAGACGAAGGACAATTATTGGTGAAAATCAATCCTGACATTTATGTTTCGGCACTTAATAGAGCGGAAGCGGCATTAAATTCTGGAAAAGCCAACTTAGCGAATGCTAGGGCAAGACTCATTCAAATTGAAGCAGTATTTGCTAACAGCGAAAAAAATTACGCACGTAATGTTTCGTTGTTTGAAGGCGGTGCTATTAGCCAATCAGAGTTTGACCTAATCGAAGCGAACTTTAAAGGATCGAGAGCAGATGTTGAAGCATCAAAGCAAAACGTAGAATCGTCTCGTTATTCAGTACAAAGTGCAGCAGCTTCGGTAAAAGAAGCAACAGACAACTTGAAAAGAACCACGATCTATGCTCCGGAAACAGGTATTGTATCTGCTTTGTCAGTAGAACAAGGTGAGCGTGTAGTTGGAACAGCACAAATGGCTGGTACCGAAATGATGCGTATTGCCAACTTATTGGTTATGGAAGTGCATGTTGATGTAAACGAAACCGACATTATTCGTGTAAGTAAAGGTGATACAACCGTCATTGAAGTAGATGCGTATTTGGGAAAAGAGTTTAAAGGAGTTGTGACAGAAATAGCAAATGCTGCTACCTCTAGCGGTATGAATGTAGATCAAGTAACCAATTTTGCGGTAAAAATCAGAATGATTTCTGATTCATACAAAACCTTAGCAGAAGACATGAAAATAAAAGGTTCTCCTTTTCGTCCAGGAATGTCGGCTACTGTTGAAATTCAAACAGAGACTGCTAACAATGTGATAGCTGTTCCTATTGAAGCTGTAACAACGAGAGAAGATACGTCTAGCAAAAAAATGAACATGAAAGACCGTATGGCTGCAAAATCAGATGACACTAAAAAAACAGAGCCTTTCGAATGTGTTTTTGTTGTGAAAGATGGAAAAGCTGAATTACGTGTTGTTAAAACTGATATTCAAGACACGAAGTTTATTCGTATACTAGAAGGAGTAGAAGAAGGCGAAGAGATCATTACAGGACCTTATGCATTAGTATCAAGAAGCTTAACTAATGGACAAGCAATAGAAGTAACTGATGCTAAACTAATTTTTGGTAGAAAAGATTAATCTCCATTTAATCATAAACCTTTAATTTTGGCGAGGCAGTTATACCAACTGCCTCGTTTTTATTTTATGGACAATTATATTTTAGCTATCGAAACCGCCACAAAGTTGTGTTCGGTCGGTGTTTCCAAAAACGGAACATTAGTATCGCTTGTTGAACAACATGACGACAACTATACCCATGCCGAAAACTTGCATCCTTTTATTCAAAAAGCATTACTAGAAGCAAACATAACAGCCAACATGCTGAGCGCTGTTGCCGTGAGTAAAGGACCTGGTTCTTATACCGGCCTTCGCATTGGCGTAAGTGCTGCCAAAGGATTGTGCTACGCATTAAACATTCCACTGATAGGAGTAGAAACATTGGATGTAATTGCCTTAGCGATAAAAGAATCTCAGCCAAACTGGGATGCTAAATCGATTATTTGCCCTGTCATTGATGCACGACGCATGGAAGTGTTTACGCGTTGGTTTACTATTGAATTAGCGGCAAAAAATGATGTACATGCTGCTATTTTGGAAGAAGACACCATTGATCTTTGGAATCAAAACAACATGCTCATAGGGGGCGATGGCGCTATAAAGCTTAGCGACGTGTTACCCTTAGCCACCATTATCGAAAATATTCTCCCGTCAGCTAAATATCAATTGACACTAGCTTACGAAATGTTCAACAAGAGTCAGTTTGAGTCAACCGCTTATTTTGAGCCTTACTACTTAAAAGATTTTATTGCGGGGAAACCCAAGAAAATGCTTTAAATATTTACGCTGAATACACCATCCAGTTCACCAACATTCTTAAAGGTAAACTACCGATTCCAATTGCAAAGTCTGTGAGAAAACCAATGATAGGTAGTAGCAAATACACCCACCATTTATACTTAAATTTTGTGGTGATGTTTTGCGTTAAACTTTTCCAAGCTGCTACGACTTTGCTCCTGTAGTAATAAAGAATGAAGATGTCTGCGAGAATCATGCCTGCAATCCTAAAGGGTAATGAAAACCCTAGTAAGTCGGTAGTGAAAGCAACATCAATGATAAATATTTGCCCCAAAATGGATAAGGCTAATAACGCACCAATTAAGGCTGTTCTATTGAACATCAATAGTATACCCCCAATTATTTCCAATAAACCTGTAGCGACGTTGAAAAACGGGCTCCGGCCAAACAAATGCCATGCAACATAGAAGCTATTCACTTCACTCAAAGGTTTTGCAAGAATAGTGGGGTTGGTGACATTGAACTGCGTCATGGTTAGTTTGCCCCAGCCATAGTCGAGCATATAAAATATAAGGTACCACCGAAGTGACAAAATGATGAAGTCTATCCATTTTTCTTTGCGCATGCTTAAAGAATTATCGCGTTACATGGTTTCTAGTTTCGAACTGAAATCATGTACTAACGTCGCCGAAAAATGAATATTGTTTTCTGTTATCGTTGCATGAAATTCCAAACCTCGTCAAAGCATATTTTAAACCACTCGGTGTATTTACTCGGGTTGGTTTTTAGGTCAGTTTCAATATCACTCATGGACATCCACTGATAGCTTTTTACTTCTTCGGGATTGGGAATAGGAATATCATTAAACTCACCAATGAGTACATGATCTAACTCGTGCTCCGTTAATCCTTGATCTAATTCGGCGTGATAGATAAAATGAAAAGCAGGCTTTATTTCACAATCAAACCCCATTTCCTCTACCAACCTTCGATGTGCCGCACCAAGCACTGTCTCGTCGGGTCTTGGGTG
>JBLIDJ010000040.1:0-20299 GCA_047634195.1 Flavobacteriales bacterium | reverse complement strand
GCTTTACGCCATAGAAAGCGCGCCATTGCAGCGTGTGTTTTTTAAACCTGGCGATACCATTGTCAACAAAAAAGGGGAATCCTTGCAGGTGCTACAAGTAAAACTGGAAGACAACCTATGCATGTATTACGGAAAAGGTTGGAAACTCTCTGAAGCAGACCTTGGCGATGTGTCGGCTACACACGGAGCAGACGATAGGCTTTTCACAGGCGATGTGGACTCTCCACAGGCATTTTCTTTGCGCAGAGAAACTTTACAACACGAATACCAACGAAAACGATCATCAGTCAATGGATTCGTGGGTGGACGCATAGACCTTATCCCTCACCAATTGTACATAGCACATGAAGTGAGTTCACGGTATGCACCACGGGTATTACTTTCCGACCAAGTTGGCCTTGGAAAAACGATTGAAGCCTGTTTAATCATTCATCGCTTATTGCAAAGCGAACGTATTTCGAGGGTGTTAATACTTGTTCCTGAATCCTTAGTTCATCAATGGTTTGTAGAGGTATTGCGTCGGTTCAATATGTGGTTCAACATTTTTGATGAAGAGCGTTGCGCTGCATTGGACGATGGTGCGCCAGACAACAATCCATTTTTAGATAATCAATTAATTATTTGCAGTACCGAATTTTTGTCGGGTTCTGCCAAACGCACCCAACAAGCATTAGCTGCTGGGTGGGACATGCTGGTAGTTGACGAAGCACACAACCTAGCATGGTCGGTTGACAAGGTAAGCCCCGAATATGGCATTGTAGAACTTTTGAGTAAGGTAGCAAAAGGCTTATTATTACTCACTGCCACGCCGGAACAATTGGGTATGACCAGTCACTTTGCTCGACTTCGATTGCTTGACCCAAACAGATACAACAACTACGACGATTTCATCAATGAGTCATCAGATCATAAAAAAATTGCCACCGTGGTTGACAAACTACACCTTGGTAAAAAACTATTAGCTGCCGAAACTAAATTATTGGCTTCCATTTTCCCCAAAGAAAGATTAGATGCGGTAGATAATGGCGGCAAAAAAGCAAAAGAAAACTTGATAGAAGATTTATTGGACCAGCATGGCCCAGGGCGTGTATTGTTTCGCAATACACGGGCTACCATTGCTGGTTTTCCAACACGAAAAGCACACCTTATTCCTTTGGAGGTAAAGAAGGATCAAGAGCTTTGGATGGAGCGATTGAGCAGTGAGTTTACTTTTGAAATGGACAAAAGCGAAACATCAAGTGAACAAACTTTTTCGTTTTCCAAAGACCCTCGGGTTCAATGGTTGCTCACTATCTTAAAGAAACTACAGCCAGCAAAAGTATTGCTTATCTGTAAAAGCAAAGAGAAAGTATTGGCAATGGAAGAGGCGTTGACAAAACGTGTCCATTTAAAAGTGGGTGTTTTTCACGAAGACCTCACCATCGTGCAACGCGACAGAAACGCTGCTTGGTTTTCGGAAACCGATGGAGCACAAATACTACTGTGTTCCGAAATAGGGAGTGAAGGTCGTAACTTTCAGTTTGCGCATCACCTTGTTTTATTCGACTTGCCATTGCATCCCGAGTTGTTGGAACAACGCATAGGTAGACTAGACAGGATAGGACAAACAGAAGACATACAAATACATATCCCCTACCTCAACCATAGCCCGCAACATGCGCTGGTGAGGTGGTATCACGAAGGATTAAATGCCTTTGAAGAAAACATAGAAGGAGGAAATAAAATTTCAAGTTTGTTTAGCGAACGATTGCTCGATTTGGCAAAAAATAGCAATGACCATGAGTTGGAAGCTTTAATTACCGAAACAGCTAATTTTCAAAAAGAGCTACAACTTAGCCTAGCCGAAGGACGAGACAAGTTACTCGAAATGAATTCGTTTCGACCAAAAACGGCTAACAAATTGGTGCAAGAGATTCAGGAAAAAGACCGAGACACAAGCCTAGAACTTTATTTCACAAAAGTCTTTAAACATTTTGATGTAGAAATGGAAGACCTTGCTCCTCGCACTTACTTTTTGCATCCTGCTTCTGCCGCTACCGAAGTATTCCCGGCCATTCCTCGAGCAGGAATTGGTGTTACTTTCGATAGAAAACGTGCACTAAGCAGAGAAGACATGAGTTTCTTAAGTTGGGATCATCCCATAACCACAGGAGCCATAGACTTGGTGCTTAGTTCAGGTTTAGGAAGCGCTAGTTTTGGAGTATTAAAGGGTGCCAAGAGTGCTGGCCTTTTATTGGAAATCATTTTTGTACTGGAAACCGCCAAATACAAAGGAGTCAACGTAGATCGTTTTTTACCCAACACACCCATAAGAGTAGTTGTAGACCATACTGGCGACGAGGTAACCGATGAATTTACCGTTGAATCATTGGACAAGAAATTAATGTCTGGCAACATTGACTCCCTACTCGAGAGTGATATGTTGGTGGAAACAGTATTGCCAAACATGATTTCGGAAGTAACAGAAATAGTCAAAGACCAGTGTGCTACTGAAATTAAAAATGGTTTGGAACAAATGAACCTCACCCTTGACCATGAAATTGCACGACTGCAACAATTACAAGCTAAAAACAACAACATTAGACCCGAAGAAATACTGATCGCACAAAAAGAACAAAAAGTACTCGAAGCCATCATTCAAAATGCTCGCGTGAGAATGGATGCTATTCAGCTGATAAGGAAGGAGTAACGTTTAGGTTTTAGGTAACAGGTTTCAGAGCTCCCGATTCCGATAGCTATAGGAATTCGGGATGCAGGGTATTGGGTTTTAGGTGTTGGAAATAATCCACTAACTCAATGCTTTCAAAGCAACCAAGGCTGGCGTTTTTTCAACAAACTCTTCTAATACTTTGAAGAAGTTTAAAATGTCTTGTTTAGAATTGTTGGCATTGATCGTTACTAAACGCACAAAGGTATCGTCATGAAAAGCACCAAAACCAACAACGGTTATCTGGTGTTCATATAGTGCCGTGCACAAGGTCATTGGATCAATGTTTTTGTAATTGAAACAGATAGAAATAGAATCGTCGTAGCTGTACAAAGTATAGTCGGAATTGCTGCGAATGTAGTCACGTGCAACATCGGCCAATTCAAATTGTTGGTCAATAATTTGTTTCAAACCGCTTGTTCCAACAGATTTCCAAAGTGTCCAAAATTTCAAAGCGTCGTTTCTTCGCCCACACTGAAAAGATGTTTTACCCAAGTTAAAATCATCACCGTCTGTTTGATACAGGTAATCGGCTTCGTTACTAAACGAATCGTGTAGTTGCTTTTTGTCGTTTACCAAAATGATGGAACACGTAAGTGGCGTACCCAACATTTTATGAGCATTGTAGCTGAAAGAATTGGATCTTTCTATTCCTTTTACCAAATGTTTGTAGGTATTACTAAAAATGACACCCCCTGCATAAGCCCCATCTACATGCAGCCAAATGTTATATTTTTCGGTGATATCAGCTATTTTGTCAATCGGGTCGAAAGCCCCTAATACCGTTGTGCCAGCAGTAGCGTTAACATAAGTAGGTAGAAACCCATTCTCTAAATCTGTTCTTATTTGTTCTTCCAGTTTCTCAGGTATCATACACCCTTTATCGTCAGCAGGAATATAGCGAATGTTGTTTTTCCCAATACCCGTAAAGCTTGCATTCTTCGCATTAGAATAGTGACATTCTTTCGATGTGTATATGATTAATGGCTTGGTCATTCCAGTTAATCTACAATTGGCATCTTTGGCGTCTCGCGCCATAATCAATGCCATGTAATTACTCATGGATCCTCCTGTAGGAAACGTACCATTGCTTTGATCGCCATAGCCAATCATGTCGCACGATTGTCTAATAATTTCTTGTTCAATACCCACATGCGGACCAGCAACTTTGTAGGTGTACATGCTGTTGTTGAGCATTACGGCAAGCAAATCACCCAATATAGCTTTGCTTTGTCGCCCACCAAAAAGTTGGTTGAAAAATAAGTTAGTTGCTGTTTTTGGGGTGGAAATAAGCACGTCTTTTAGTACCGACTTAAACGCACTATCAATCATCGGAGCATCGTTCAACGATAGGTCAATGGTGTCGTATAATTCGTCCGATTCTATTCTATCAGCTACTGGATTCTCAACTTCTTCACTTATTAATACCTCTACTAATTGGTTAAATAGGGCTAAATCATTCCTTAAATCAGACATTCGATAGTATTATTTATTTTTGGCTTCTAGCCAATGGTGCAATGGTGTTGTAAGACATTTTTTTGTTCACGAAAGTTCGCGTTTCTTTATCAAATATTTCGCAGCTACGTATTGGCTTGGCGTATAAATGAAGAGACATACTTCGTTTGTTTGAGAGGTTTTCTAGGCTATGGTATCCCATGAAATCAATCATGTAGGAAACATCTTGCGCGCGAGAGATATCCGTTTTCAAGATATTCAGTTCACCTGCTTTATCTATTTCGTAAATGGTTTCTTTAAGGCTTCCCTCGATTACTTTCACCCAACATTCTTCGCCACCATGATTATGGATTGGTGTAATTTGTCCTGACTCCCAACAAATTAGGATTAGTTCAAATTTTTCGTTGTCAATAATACAGTTACGGGTGTAAGACTCTGTTGACCATGAGCAGTAATTTTCAAAAATGCTGTTAGGCAAATTAGTGGAGTGGATAATTTCATTAAACGTCGCCCTCTCCGCCTCAGACAGAGCATCAACTAATTCATTGATTGATGTAATCGTAAAGGTGATATTGCTATTGATATCCAAAATAGTTTATCGCTTTTTTCTATTCATGTAATGTACAAATCCAAGGTCAATCCTCAAATCCAACTAATAAGATCAATTAGTTATGAGCCACTAAGATACTGATTTTGTCTTTAAAGACAACTTCAATTCCGACTCTAATAGTCTTATTAAGGTTGTAGCGTCTTGTTTTGATAAGTTTTGACCTAAGGTTACTGGCTTGTTTAAACACTCAAAACCAATGGTTTCACCACCAATTACCCAAAAAGAACTGTTCATGAAATTGAAGAAATTTTTATTTGAAGTTTTTATCAGCCCCAGGTGCTGAACGTTGTCTACAAAAAATGTTTTTGCTTTCCCAAAACCTTTGATATCGTTTTTTATGAGTAAAGAACCGTCCTTAATCATTAATCGCTCAAGTCCATATTTTCTCCACAAATAAGCTTTCCCTATCCTAAACTCAAAATAGACCCAAAAAACCACCATAACTGACAGTGCCAACTTTGTTTCACGAGGATCTGTCCCAAATAATTGGGCAATAAAAAACACGCCACAAAATGTCCATGCCAATAACCAAGTAAGTAAAAGTGTTTCTTTTATTCCGGCTATTTTAGGGGAGATAACCGCCGTAAATACTCCTTCTTGTTTTTGATGACTTATTTTTTCTCCGATAAACCTCATGTGCTTAATTTTCAGCAAAGAACCGTTTTTTAGGCTTCCTTAGCAAGTATTAATTGTTCATAAATACGCTCGTACAAAGGTAAAATTTTGGCTATATCAAAATCCATTGCTCGTTTTACGGCTTGTTGCTTGAACTTGTTCAACACCTCATCGTTGGCCAATATTTCCAATGCCCCTTTAGCCATGTCGTCTACATCGCCTACAGGACTTAAAAAACCTGTTACACCTTGAATGTTCACTTCGGGCAGTCCGCCAGCGTTGGTAGAGATAACAGGCACACTACAGGCCATTGCTTCTAAAGCAGCCAAACCAAAACTCTCGGTTTCACTAGGCAACAAAAACAAATCGGAGATACCCAATACTTCAGTTGGGTTTTTTAGTTTCCCTAGCAAAATGCTGTCATCGCATGTTCCTAACTCACGGCATAATCTTTCTACATTGCTACGCTCAGGGCCATCGCCTACTAACAACAATTTGGCCGGAATTTTTTCACGTATTTTATGAAAAATACGAACTACATCTTCCACCCGTTTTACTTTTCGAAAATTACTAATGTGTGTTATGATTCTCTCTCCATTGGGCGCAAACGAAGCTTTGTATTCTCCATTCTCGGTCGCATTCAATTTGTCTAAACATACAAAGTTGGGAACAACTTCAATGGGTCTTGTTACATTAAAGTGTGCATAAGTATCATTTTTCAAACTTTCGGAAACGGCTGTTACTACGTTGCTATGATTGATAGCAAAGGTAATTACTGGCTCAAAAGAAGCATCTCTACCTACCAAAGTAATGTCGGTACCATGAAGTGTGGTAATAAAAGGAATGGTGATTCCTGCATCGGCCAATATTTGCTGTGCCATGTAAGCTGCCGAAGCATGCGGAATGGCATAATGCACATGCAACAAATCAAGTTCTTCATGTTTCACCACATCGACCAATTTACTCGCCAAAACTAGTTCGTATGGTGGGTAATCAAACAATGGGTAATCGCTTACCCTTACTTCGTGGTAAAAAATATTTTTATTGAACGAACCTAACCTAACAGGCTGATTGTAGGTAATAAAATGAATCTCATGGCCTTTTTCAGCCAATGCTTTTCCTAACTCAGTGGCTACTACTCCACTCCCACCAAAGGTGGGATAACAAACCATGCCGATTTTCATCCTTTATTGCTTAATTGTACTTTGGGTGTATAACGCACTTCAATAGCGTCGTAGATTAATTGTTGTATTTCCGTGCGCAGATTCATTGTCAGTAATTTTATATTGTCTGCTACCGGGTGTATTCTGTTCGATAAAAACACATAAACGATTTGCTCGTCAGGGTCAGCCCAAACCAAGGTGCCAGTAAATCCACTATGGCCGAAGCTGTTTGGCGACACACAGTCGCAAGTAGGTCCTGGACTTCCATCCATTACAGGCTTATCAAAGCCTGCTCCTCTTCTATTGTCTCCACTTTCACAAAACTGACATTTGGTAAAAGTAGAAATGGTAGAAGCATTCAAATAGTGTTTTCCGCCAATATTTCCGCCATTCAAGAAACATTGCATCATGTAAGCAGCATCGTAAGCATTAGAAAACAAACCTGCATGACCACCCACCCCTCCGAGCATAGCAGCTCCTGGGTCGTGAACATATCCGTGCACCAATTGTTTTCTGAAAACATCGTCTTGTTCGGTGGGGACAATATGCCTTAATGCAATTTTATCTCTCGGAAAATAACCCATCGTAGGCAAATCCATCGGTGAATAAAAATTATCTTCACAATACTGATTTAAAGTCTTTTTACTTATTTTTTCTATGACTTCTTTCAAAAAATAATAGCCTACATCACTGTATTTGTATTCTTTCTTATCATCAATTTCTTGCTTCAAGATCATGTGAAAAATAGAGTCCTTGGCAAATTTTGCCGAATACAAATTGTCCGCTATTTTACGTTGGAATTGTTTATTTTTTTTTCTGTTAAACCAAGTGCCATATAACTCTTCCGTTTCTATGGCATGCAAGTAAAAAGGAATCCAACCCACCAATCCTGCCTGATGGCTAAGCATTTCTTTAAATGTAATGTTATTGTAATCTGATGTGTCAGGCAAGTCGTAATAATCTCCCAGTTTATCATCTAAGGAAAGTAGTCCCTGTTCCGATAATTTCATCATAGCCATGGTTGATGCAAATATTTTGGTCAATGATGCAAGGTCATACACATCATTGGCTTCAATTTTTTTACTTCTTTCATATGTCTGATGGCCTATGTTTTTGTCATAGATTATTTGACCATTTCTTAATACAAGTATTTGACATCCTGGGTATGCACTTTCCGCCAATCCTGCATTCAATAAGGAATCAATTTTAGCTAGTTTCACACTATTTATGCCTTGTTCTTCAGGGGTAGAATAACCCAACTGTATCTTGTTTGTTTGTATGCCTGTGCCTGCTTTAAAATTTGCCGCGCTCACAGGAAGTCTTCCCGCAAAGGGTAACCCTCCAAATATGGCTTTTGCAACTGCCGTTTGGGTTATTTCATTATCCTGATAGGCAACAATAGCACTACCGAGATTTGGCAACCTATCGAATTGCTGCAACCCATAAGGATTGCCAAACAAAATAAGTGCTGTCGGTACTTTATCACTTAGGTTTTTTATAAAAGCTTGTGTAAGTCTATCTATTCCAAAATTGGATCGAGGTCGTTGGCTCATGCCATGTAAAGCAACTACCACTCGGTCATAATCTTTTAATCGATTAGGAATAATGTTGACTTCTTGTGAGGTCAATTTCACATCTAATTCATAGACGTCAATTTTTCTATATTTTTCGCATTGTTGAATAAAAGCCTCTTCCTTATGCCCTCCAATGGTCACAATCGCTACTCTGTTTCTCGAACGAGGAATAGGAATAATGGCTGGATTGTTTTTTACAAGCGTAATGCTGTTCTCCACCATTTGCTTGTAACGAATGGTGGCGCTTAATGGATTAAGGTCTTGGTACAAATTTTCCAAAACAATAGGTTTGTATTTATTCAAGCCTACCCATTCTTTAGCTTTTAATATTTTATGACAACGTCTATCAATTTCGGCTTGTGTAATGCGTCCAGTGGCAATCGCTTCTTTTATTTTCTGGATGGCCAAAGGAACATTTTCAGCAAAAAGCAACACATCGTTTCCGGCTACCAACGCTTCTACATCAACCATTCCTGGTTCGAAGTATTTACTAACACCTTTCATGTTTAACGCATCGGTAAAAACCAATCCTTCAAACCCTAAATTTTGTTTGAGTAAAGTATCTACAATATAGGGAGACAAGGTAGAAGCTCTGTTGGGTGTACTGTCCAATTTAGGAATGCTCAAGTGAGCAACCATAACACTTGAAAGACCATTTTGAATCAATTGCTTAAATGGAAATAATTCCAAGCTATCTAGCCTAAACTTGTCATGTGTAATAACTGGTAAGTCTAAATGTGAATCTACGTCGGTGTCGCCATGGCCTGGGAAATGTTTGGCATTGGCCATTACTCTTTCCGACTGCAGTCCTTTCATGTAAGCCATCGATTTCATGCTTACATTTTCTTTCACTTCTCCAAATGAACGACTATTAATAACTGGGTTGTTAGGATTGTTATTGACATCTACCACAGGAGCAAAATTGACATGCACACCCAATCGTTTGCATTGCTTGGCTATGTCTTTCCCCATTTGGTAAATAAGGGAGTCGTTGCTTAACGCACCTAAGGTCATTTGTCTTGGATAGCCTACAGTACTGTCTAAACGCATTGACAATCCCCATTCGGCATCCATACCTATCATCATAGGCACTTTGCTTTTGGCTTGCAATTCATTCAATATTATTGCTTGCCTTACGGGCCCGCCTTGAAAGAAAATTAAGCCTCCAATGTGCTGTTGAGTGATTAAGTCTGATAAAGCCTGAGTATGCGCTGCATCCTTGTTGGAATAAGCCGCAACCATAAACAGCTGTGCTATACGTTCTTCGTCAGAAAGTGTTTTCAACACAGAATCTGCCCAAGGTGTTTTTTTGCTTAAAAAATCAGGTGCTTCTCTCCCTCCTTTTGTTAATATCTGATTGGTATAAGTATCGTAATTAATATTGTATGTGAAGCTGGTATAGACAACCAATGCAATAAATCCTAACAGCAATTTTCTCTTCATGTAGTGGTAACAAATTTTCAAAGACTAATATAGCAGTATGCATTGACCATACCTAACATTATTGATATTTATATGGCTTTTGTGAATATCTATTAAATACAGAATCCGTTTTTGTCATATTGGCATGAAACAACCAGCATACGAATTGGTTGTTTTGTAAAAAGTATAGTAACTTTACATCACAATATGGAAGCACCAAAAATACCTTCATTATTCAAGTTTGGTCGTTCAAGTGGACCCAATCGTTTCAAATTTCCTGCTCGGTATTACGACGAGCGTAAGGAACGTTTGAAAAATCGTTACGACCAAATGAAACAGGAAGTTTCGGCAGATGAGTTGACGCGAGAACAAACGAAAGATAGAATGCGTGCCTCCATTGATGACAAATGGAAAAGAAACACCTACCAAAAAGCTTCCGCACTAAGACAAGTGAGGGTATTAGTTCTTATCCTATGCCTTGGCTTAATAGCCTATTACTCATACTACAAACTGCTTAATTAAGCAATTTCATGCCCGATATTATACAATTACTTCCTGATGCGATAGCCAACCAAATAGCGGCTGGAGAAGTGGTGCAACGACCTGCATCGGTGGTGAAAGAATTATTAGAAAATGCTGTTGATTCTGGCGCATCCATCATAAAACTGATCATAAAAGATGCCGGAAAAACCTTAATTCAGGTCATTGATAATGGTTGTGG
Source organism: Flavobacteriales bacterium (assembly GCA_047634195.1). Taxonomy (GTDB): domain Bacteria; phylum Bacteroidota; class Bacteroidia; order Flavobacteriales_D; family Luteibaculaceae; genus JBLIDJ01. The sequence goes on along the minus strand of JBLIDJ010000040.1, from coordinate 10,032 downwards.
CATGAGTGAAACAGATGCACGCATGAGTTTTGAGCGTCATGCAACATCAAAGATTAAAAAAGCAGAAGATTTATTTGCATTGCACACCAAAGGTTTTAGAGGCGAAGCATTAGCTTCTATTGCAGCCATTGCTCATGTAGAGCTTAAAACCAAAAAACTCGAAAATGAGTTAGGTTGCAAACTGGTTGTGGAAGGAACCACGGTAAAAGAACAAGAAGCGTTTATGTGTGTTGATGGAAGTTCTTTTTCTGTCAAAAACTTATTTTACAATGTACCTGCCCGACGACAGTTTTTAAAGTCTGAGCAAGTGGAGATGAAACACATCATTGATGAGTTTCAACGTGTTGCGTTAGCACACCCTGGCATTCAATTTATTTTAGATCACAACAAAAACGAAATTTATAACCTTGCTGAAGGCAACCTCAAACAACGATTGATGGGTGTGTTTGGCAAAAAGTACGATGCACGATTAGTGCCTGTGACAGAAACAACTGATATTGTTCAAATTGATGGTTTTGTTGGGAAACCTGAATACGCTAAAAAAACACGTGGTGAACAGTTCTTTTTTGTCAACAATCGTTACATAAAAAGTAGCTACTTGCATCATTCTGTGGGCATGGCTTTCGAAGAATTAATAGGCACGAAACAACACCCAAGTTATTTCCTCAACCTTACTCTTGACCCTGCTACGATCGACATCAACATTCACCCAACCAAGACGGAGATAAAATTTAAAGACGAGCGTGTATTGTACGCCATCCTAAAAAGTGCCGTAAAACAATCTCTGGGTAAATATAACATTGCTCCCAGCCTTGACTTTGAGCAAGAGACCGCCTTTAACATTCCTTTGCCTAAAAAGGATGCGACTATCCCTATGCCGTCCTTGAACATTGACCCTTCCTACAATCCATTTGATTCCGAAAAAAGTCATCCGTCCAACAGTAGCTCGGGTAGTTTTTCGAGTGATAATTTCTCTTATAAAAAACCAAAAACTGACAATTGGGAAGAGCTCTATGCCATCAATAAATCAGATGATGACGCTCCTAAAGAGCCCGAGCAAACGGTGATGAGCACTAACTGGGGTAGCGACAATGATGATGTGGTTAAACAAAATCAAAAAGCTTTTCAGTGGCAAAATGGTTTTATTATCACCAAAACAAAATCAGGTCTTTTACTGATAGACCAGCAACGCGCCCATGAACGTGTCTTGTTTGAGCATTATACCACCATGCTTGCAGAGCACAAATCTGCTTCGCAACAATTGTTGTTTCCTGAAACTATTTCTTTAAACCCATCAGATATGGAATTGATGATAGGTTTGAAAGTAGAGTTAAAGGAGTTGGGTTTTGATTTGGAGCAAATAGACAACAACAACATTGCAGTAAATGGAGTGCCTAGCGATGCTGCTGACCACGACCCAAATGTGCTGATAGAGACATTGTTGGAGCAATTCAAAAACAATGTGAGCCAACTTAGTTTAGGTAAAAAAGAACAAGTGGCTTTTGCTTTGGCCAGTAGTACCTCCATCAAGAGAAACAAAACATTGAGTCAAGAAGAAATAAATGGTCTTATCGATCAGCTTTTTGCTTGCCAAAACCCATATCATACCTGCAAAGGAAAACCAACCATTGTAACATTTACCTTGGACGAAGTACAAAAACGTTTTCAATGAATTTATTAAAAAATTTACCGGAGGTTGTCAAAAACCTGCTCATCATCAACATCCTTTTTTACATAGCCACTTTTATGATTGGTGGGCAAGACTTGAACTTAGTTCGAGAACTTGGTTTGTTTTATTTCGACAGTCCATACTTTGCTCCTTACCAATTAATCACCCATATGTTTATGCATGGTGGTTTAATGCATATTGGTTTTAACATGTTTGCTTTAGTGATGTTTGGCAGTAACCTGGAACGCATGTGGGGAGGAAAACGATTTTTAATCTTCTACCTCGTTACAGGCTTTGGTGCTGCGGCATTACACATGGGCGTCAACATGATTCAGGTGTATAATGCTGTTGGATCTTTAACCCCAGGAACTATCCAAGGACTAACAGAAGGATATCAATTTACAGGCCCTAATGCTTCGATATTGAATGGGGCATACTTAACACCAACAGTGGGTGCTTCAGGTGCAATTTACGGTTTGCTTATGGCGTTTGCTGTCTTATTTCCCAACACCGAATTATTCTTAATTTTCATTCCAGTACCTATCAAAGCAAAATACTTTGTACCTGGTTTAATCATCATTGAAGTATTCTTAGGTGTTAGTCAATTTTCAGGAGACAACATTGCGCATTTCGCACATTTAGGCGGAATGCTATTTGGTTATATTTTATTAAAAATGTGGGGTAAAAACCGCAACGAATTTTATTAATATGCAAAGTATCATCAACTGGTTTAAGGCGGGCAATATGATTGCTAAACTCCTCGGGATAAACATTGCTATGTTTGTTCTAGTTGGAATTATAGGTGTATTTATCAACTTTTCGGGGCAACAAGGACACAATGGTTTAGTTGACATTCTTTCTGCCAACTCAAACTTACTTGAAACACTCAGCAGACCCTGGAGTATTATTACCTACATGTTTTTACATCAAGGTCTATGGCACTTGGCAGGTAATATGTTAGTGTTGTTTTATGCTGGTAGGTTTTTCATTTCGTTTCTGAATGAGCAGCGTGTATTACCCACCTATTTGTTGGGTGGTTTTGTAGGTTTAGGTTTTTACATACTCTGCTATAATGTTTTCCCCATTTTTGCGCAAAACAGCTACGCTCCTATTTTAGGTGCTTCCGCTGCTGTTATTTCCATTTTGGTGGCTGTTGCTACGTTTGTTCCTAACCACAGTGTAGTACTCATGATTATTGGGCCTGTCAAACTAAAATACATTGCTCTCTTTTATGTGGCATTAGATTTCTTAGCCCTACAAAACAATGGCCCAGGTGGCAACTTAGGTGGACACATTGCGCATTTGGGTGGCGCACTTTATGGTTTCATCATGGTTCAGCAATTGAAAAAAGGAAACGACTGGAGTTTGAAAGTAAATAAGGTGCTAAACATTTTCTTTTCGTTATTCAAAAAACGACCGAAGATAAGAGTAGTTCACAAGAACAAAAAAGCACGTCCTGTTTCTGATCAAGAATTTAATACAAGAAAAAAAGAAAAACAAGTTCAAATAGACCGTATTTTAGATAAAATTTCAAAATCGGGATACGATAGCCTAAGCAAAGAAGAAAAAGCATTATTATTTCAAGTAAGTAACGAACAATAAGCCTTGCTAAAAAACCAAAACATAATAGACCGCTGGATTGTGAGGACACAGTTGCTTTGCGTCCTATGCCTTTTCTTGGCATGGATAGCTACATACCTCAGCCCAAGTTCTTGGAGTTTTCTCGCCCTGTTTGGTTTGGCTTTTCCTGTTGCTGCATTTATTAATGTACTTTATCTTGCCTTTTGGATTTACCGTAAAAAATGGTTTTTTCTACTCAGCCTTTTAGCCATTGTTTTGCTGTGGAAACAACATAGTCATTGGTTTCAGTTTCCAACTAAAAAAACAGAGCTCAACGGAGGAAAACTTATGTCGTACAACGTGCGCATTTTTGACTTGTACGAATGGCACAACAAAAAAGGAGAAACAAAACAGCAAATGCTAGATTTGTTTAAAACCGAAAACCCTGAGATTATTTGTTTCCAAGAGTTTATGGTCAGTGCCAACGACAGCACGAATCAATGGACAGACACCTTAAAACACAAATTAGGTTTTACACACCAAGCACTTAGTTTAATAAAACCAGAAGGGAAAGCAGCTCGATACGGGTTGGCTGTTTTTTCAAAACACCCAATAAAGATCATAAAACCGATGACTTTATACCCTGAAGGTATGCCCTTTGCGCAAGTGGTGGATATAAAAACTCACAAAGGAAATTTCTTAAAGGTGATTAATGTGCATTTGGCCAGCATTCACTTTAAGGATGAAGATTATCGGTTTATCAAAAACCTAAAAGCACAAGAACATTTGGCCAATGGAGGCATTAGAATCATTAGCCGATTATTGCATGCTTTTGAACTCAGAGCGCAGCAAGTAGCATTGATAAAAACAGAAATTGCCAACTCCCCTTACCCAACAGTCTTGGTAGGTGATTTTAACGATAGCCCCGTTTCATACACTTATGCGCAATTGAGCGAAAACATGATCGATGCTTTTATGCAATCGGGCAGTGGCATAGGAACCACCTATACAGGAGATTTCCCATCGTTTCGTATCGATTATGTGTTTCACTCCAACAACATTAAATCAGCACAGTTCAACATCATTAAAAAAGAATTGTCTGACCACTACCCCATTACTGTGGAGCTGGATGTGTTAAAACATTGAAATCACACGAGGTTTTCACCTTACTCAACAATCAACTTTTACGTAAGGTTATCAATTTGAATCAGGTATACTTCTTTTGTAAAATCATTTAATAGAACTAGCTGTTGATTCTCCATCATTTGTTGATAAACAAGCTCAACTCCGGTCGTCGTAGTATTTCGCTAAGCCTTTAAAAATGACGGTATCTTGTCGTAATCAACTACCCTGAGGCATAGCCCAATGTTATTAAGTTAAGGGTTAATTCCTTGTAAATCAGCAGTATAAGTTTGTTTTTGTAGGTAAAAATTACTATATTACACTAGTAATCAAATAGTTAACATGAAAAAAAACTACTTATTTTATTGTAAAAAAAGTAAGTGAATTATTGTTCTTAGAAGCTCTTAAAATTAATTACAAAATAAAGGAATCTGATTTTACACGTAATAGGAAACAATCCTTTGCAGGAACTATTCTTTTTATGGTTAATAGAATAACAAAGAGTTTGGCTATTGAAATTGAAAATTTTGTAGCATATTGTAACGAAAATTGTCTGGATGCAGATTTTCAACCACTATTCACCAAAAGTGCTTTTGTGCAGTATAGAAAAAAGATAAATCATAAAGTGTTTAAACGTCTGTCCTCTGCGCTACTTGACGAGTTTTATACTGACAATGATGAAGCTGTTAAATTATGGAAAGGTCATAGATTATTAGCTGTTGATGGCTCTAGATTAACGCTTCCTCAAAACAATGAATTACTTAAATATTTTGGTGAAACAATAAATCAAAATAGCACTTGTGTAATTCAAGGTCGTGTTTCTGTTTTATATGATGTTTTGAATAACTATGCTTTGTACTCAACTCTTAGTCCTTTAGTTATTGGTGAAAATAAACTAGCAATTGAACATCTAAAGTGTTGTAAAAAAAATGATTTAATCATTTTTGACAGAGGTTATCCAGGATTTCCTCTGATTTATCAACTCAACAAAAAAAAGATTGACTTTGTTATTAGAGCAAAACAAAGTTTTAGTAAAATCACAAAAAGTTTTTCGGAAAGCGAAGCTACATCCTTATTAATTGAGATTTATCCTGGTCAGAACAAAAATTTCATAAATCTACCTTTTACAAAAAAAGCTAAAATGTTAATCCGATTGGTTAAAGCTACTCTAGACAGCGGTGAACATGAGATACTTATCACTTCTCTTAAAGATGAAAGCAAGTATCCAAATGAGATATTTAAAGACTTATATTTTGAAAGGTTGAAGGTTGAGACATATTATGATGAACTTAAAAACAAATTGAAAATTGAACACTTTTCAGGTTATTCCAAACAAGCAATCCTTCAAGATTTTGAGGCTACAATTTTTGTTAGCAACCTACAAACTCTTATTGTTACAGAGTTAAACGAAGAATTAGAGCATAAAAAAAAATATAGATACAAGGTTAATAATGCTATATCCTACGGGTTGTTAAAAAATAAGGTGGTCTCCATATTTTTTAATTCCGATCCTGAAAACTTAATTGAAGATTTAAAAGCGACATTTAAAAAACATCTTGTCCCCATAAGACCTAATAGATCATTACCTAGAAAAACTATGAAATTTAAGAGGCGAAGAAAACCAATAGTACCTAAAAATCAGAAAGATACATTTTGAAAATTGCTTAACTTAATGACATTGCATAAGAGCCTGTCCAGATAATCGGGAGACTTGCACCCTCTAGATTAATAATTTATCTTTTGATAAATTAAACATGCCCATGCTGGGCACACACATCGTATAAAATTAATTGCTAGTTTTAGCCAATTTACGAAAGTCTTCGCGGCCTTTCTTGATCGGTAATTATTAACTAAATTAGTTGCTTGAAATACGCAACAAATCATATACAACAACGTTGTTAGCAATTAAAAAATGAACTCCGAAATAACATTTAATTATAAAAAACCAATTGCTAATCACTTTTCGAATGATCGGAATATATTCATTTGTTTATTTCCATTTTACCATCAAATATTTGCCAACCACTATTCTTGGGAAACTAATATTGATAACACCTTCAAACTTTTAAAAACTGAAACTTGGAACTCAATATCTAATGAAATCGGATTCAACTCCATAAAAAGACTTGTGAAAGGTATTCTTGAATTAGATAATCAATTTCAAAACGAATTAGACGAATTCTGTGATTATAAGAAACTTGATTTACCTGATTATACAGCTGATAAAATACCAGAAGTAATTCTCATTCCAATTTTAAAATTTTTGAAAAAAATTGAAATGGTTAATATTAAAACTCTTTCAAATTCCAGATTTCCCGATGCAGAAAATAAATCAATAAAGATTCAAAAAAATATATTTGACACATATAGAGAAATCGAATTTGCTAAACATATAAAAACAGAAGAACTAGAAATTATTCTTCCAGACTATGACTCTCCATATTGTTTGATAGTTGGCGACTTAAAAACCTGTGAGGAAATTATTAAATATGGCAATTTTGAATGTTTTAAAGTTGAAGTAAATACAGAATTTGACTGGTGGAATAAATAAAAAAAGCTTACAACAATGGCTAAATGTAATGCGGGTTTTAGTGGTTAATGGAACGTTTTCCGTGATACATCCGCCAAAACAAGTTTTGACGAATTATATTTGATTAAGTAAATTCACAAAAATTGGTTTGGCTCAGTTTCGTTGCAAATTGAACATTTTCACGTTCAATCCCGCACTCCACTTAGCCGAGCCGTTGTATGTCATGCCGTAGACAAAATTATTAAGGAAATTTACATTAAATTAACATCCTTTAACTTAAAGGGACATCCAGATAAACTATTCTTGTAAGATAATTTATGAAAACGATAACCAAATTTACACAGATGAAATACTTTTTTTTCGTAATATTTTTTACTGCAATTCAATTCTGCTTTGGGCGATCAGAATTATCAACCCCAGAATCAGATTGTAAATTCGTTCTTCCATGGACTTGTGATGTATGCACTTTTAATTGGACAGGAGAATGTGTAAACAATTTACCGAGCGGAGAAGGAGTTTTAACTGTTTTTCATGAAGAGGAAGTTGAGGGGATAATGACCTATGAAGGAGAAATGGAAAACGGAAAATTTAATAGTTCAGGAATTTACCATGATGGAATGAATGATTGGGAAGGAATGTTTGAAAATGGAAATTTTATACAAACGAGAAACGCAATGATTGACACCATCTCTTTCAACGAAACGGCAGGTTGGGAACAAAAAAATCTCATGACAAAGCAAATAGACAATCTATACTTTACTTTTCCTTCTGAAGGATATGCTTATGATAACCGCGAAATATATGTTGAAAAGTGTATAGATGCTATTAAAGCAAACAGTAAGATCATTAACGTGCCTGAATTTACAGAGTTTACAAGAATTAAGTTTGTTGATTCAAAAGAAGACATGCTATTATATGCTGGTATGCTCACAGGAGGTGGAATTGCAAATATTTGGACAAGATCAGTCTACTTCATGATTTCTGATGAAGGTGTGGAAGAAACTAAAGAACTAATTAAAGGACCAATAAAACATGAGATAATGCACATGGTTGCCATGACGGCTTGGGGCATGCCGCCACAAAATAACTATTGGTTAAACGAAGGACTAGCTGCTTATGCGGCTAACAACTGTTCTGGATATAATGTTGCAGAAATTTACAGGTACTTGTTAGAAGAAAATATGCTTATTCCAATTGACTTGTTAACCTCCGACTTTTATAAAGAGGAAGAGATGGTAGCATATCACCAATCGGCATACATTGTAGAATACATGATTTCAAACTATGGAATAGAAAAATTCGAAGAATTTTGGAAAAACGGATTTTCAAGTTTTGAATCTATTTATGGATTTTCATTTTCGCAAATGGAAGCAGAAATTAATAAAAGTATCCTGGAAACATATCCTAAACCGGCAACAATCGATTGGGAGAATTTTAAAAATGGTGAGTGTAGGTAAAACATAAACGGCAAACAATTAAGCAGTAATGAGGTGCGGTAAGGCCGCAGTTCATTACTTGTACTGAGCGACGTCGAAGTACTTGTACTGAGCTATGTCGAAGTATGGTTGATGTTGAACTTCAGCCTCGGTACCACCAGTCTATGGGGTTTTAATAAAATTTTGTGTTGCTTTTGATTGATTTTTCAACGTTGAAGCTGATGTTTACTTCCATGTTTCCAATGAATCTATCCCTTATTTGATAACACATGAAGGTGTTCACATGGCATAAGTATGTTTTACAGTAAAATATTTCTGCATAGGCAATAGTATCCTGCACCCCGCTTGGCGTAGCGTCTCGCTACGTCCTTAAAGACGCGGCATCTTGCCGTCTTAAAATTATCCTGCAATAAGTTCTAATTACTATTGGCACATCAAGCCCTTTGGACTCATAAACAAACTAACCACAGAAGTACACAAGTAGCAATAAATAACATTAAAGCTATGAAAATCCATTGGATACCTTACTTTTGGTTTAGACATTCCCGATAATTATCGGGAGTGGATATAAGCAACGTTACTGATACACGCATGTTGGCATTCATTAAAACTATAGATTTTTGAAAATAGGAAAAATATTATTAAGTGTTCTTTTACTTTTTGGAATTGGAAAAGAATACGCTCACGCAAGTAGAGATTTAGGGATATTCCTGTCTCCAGGAGTTATCATTGCAGTTATACTTTTTTTACTTCTATGTACTTGGTAGTTTAGCCCCGCATAAGTTCGGAGTGATATTTTAAATTTCAAATAATACATTTGAGCTATGAAATATAAGAAGTGGACTTTAGAAGAAAAGCTAAAAATCATCGCAAGTTCTGAAGAAACAGGAGTTGTAGAAACGTGCCGTAAATACAGTGTAAGTACCGGTACTTTTTATAGTTGGAAGAAGAAATTCGATAACAAGGGAGAAGCTGGATTAAAAGTAACATACGACACAAGAAGTAAGGAGCTTAAGGCAGCAGAGGAGGAAAATCGTATTCTACGTAAATTACTAAGTGACAAAAACATAGAATTGGAAGTACAACGTGAACTTTTAAAAAAAAAGTTTGGGACGTCAGATCCAAGAAAGATTTAGTAGATGAAACTTGTGAAAAACACCCCTGTAGCAAATCTAAAGTCATTCAAATGGTTGGTATGGTAGAAAGCAGTTACTACAGACCTCTGAGTCATGGTAAAAAAGGTAATAAGCCTTCTAAATTTACATGTCATTCAACTTTGGGGGAAGTAGATCAACAAGCTATGGTAAGTGCTGTAAAGAATGTTTTAAAACACGAGTTTATAGATTGTGGGTATCGACTTATGACCAGCTACTTAAATAATGATGGTTACCACATCAATCATAAAAAGCTATACCGCATAATGAAGGAAGCAGGGTTACTTAAATTAAAAGACAGAATTAACAGAAGTGGTAGTGGTCGTAAGTTTGTGAAGTTCAGAAAAGTTAATACTACCAGGCCTTTAGAGTGTTTAGAAATGGACATAAAAATGATATGGATTCCTAACCTTGGTAAAAATGCCTATTTACTATCTATCATTGATGTTCATACGCGTAAAATCCTAAAAGACTATTTTTCTTTTACTATAAAACAGAAACAAGTAATCGAACTTCTATCTGTTTTATTTGAAGATTATCAATACCCTCAGAGCGTAGTTA
>JBLIDJ010000039.1:0-21007 GCA_047634195.1 Flavobacteriales bacterium | reverse complement strand
CTCACACCTCCCAATTGCCTGAGGCATCACAATTTGAGTACTTACTGTGGTGCCTATCTGAGAATTTTTTAATAGAAACAACCGGTCCTGTTTTATTAAACGATTGCCATTAAAAAACTGAGCGTACACAAATGATGGGTATTCCTTGTTGGCAGTGAAATCAACCTCAAGTTCGTTGTTTTTAACAATGCTTAAATCAACTGAAATAGTATCTGACTTAGGTAATTTCGAAAGCGTTGTCATAGGTTGTATTCCTACTTGGCTATAGCTTTGAAAGTTTTTGATAAATGTATAGTAGGTTGTTTTGCTTATGTTAGGAATCGTATCAAAAGACGGGGTATCAAAATTCGGGATAATCATCACTTCTTCTCCACGATACTTCTCTTCCGATTTCCAGATAGTGTATTGGTTTTTTCTACCCATGACATTGTTCAAGGAGAAACTAGCAACACCTGTGTAAAACTCATAGAGTGATGCTTTTTGGTAGGAGTTCATAAATACAACAGGCGTATTATTAGCTATTTTATGAATAGCCTTCATAGTCGATTTTTTGTGATGAAATTTTGAGGATAAACCTTCTGTCACTTTAGTGTTAGGCAGAAAACCGAACATTAAATAAATCCTTGCCAACACTATGAGAACAATTACATAAGGGAATTGTTTTGAAAGCACCTTAGTTAGCTTTTCAGAGGCGTTTATTTGATAGTATCCTATGTACAGGGAAGGAATTAACGCAAATAATGTCCAGTATGCCTCAATGCGCCCTTTAAAAGACATAATGAAAAAGAAGGTGTAACCACCCCAAAATAAATAAACCATTGCCTTGTCAAACAAATTATTCGGTTTGAATTTGATGAAAGCAATGAAAAACAAGAAGCCAATCACTGGTCCAAAAACAAAAGGTTGTGTGGCAATATATTCAAGGGTATTGGTAAATTGATAGGGTAGGTGACTTCGTTCGAATAGGTGATATTTGAAGGAGGGAAAACCAGCTTCCACTTGCCACATAATATGCGGAATCATAAACACCGAGGCTAAAGTGGTGGTTAACCAAAAATATCTGGATTTTAATAAATTGTGATTGGACAAGACTACCAAACCAATAACGACCAAACCATGGTATTTTGTGAGTAGCATAGCACTAACAGTAATTGCCAGTAGTAATGATAGTTTCCAATTTGGTTGCTCAAGAAAGTGTTTGTAAAGTAAAATAAAACACGACGAAAACAGTAGAAACGGAGCATCTGTGGTGGCAATAAAACCAACAAAATGCAATATTCCTACCGATAAAACCATGAGGTAAAACAGTTTCAACTGTTTTGGTTTGATTAAAACTTCCCAAATCCAGATGGTTAAAACGTTGCAAAGAATAAAAAGTGAGCGAACACCTAGCTCGTTGGCAAACAAAAAGTAACCTGCTTTGATTAACAGCGCAATGACAGGCGGATGGTCAAAATAACCCCACGCTAAAGCTTGTGAATATTTCCAGTAGTAAGCTTCATCGGCAAGTAATTCAGTGAAAGTAGCCTGTAGTATGAGTGCAATAGTCCAACAAACGTAAAAAATGATGCGTACGTGCTTAGACTGAGTCATGAAGGTTTTTAATGCAGGGTTATCAAACTATTATTCAATCAAATAATAATGATGCCAAGATAAATGATTTCTGCACGAAGACGGGACATCACGAGTGATTTAGTCAAAAAAAATATGAAATTTTAATTGGATAAAATTACAACTTTACCAAACGAGTCGATTCAAATCCATCCACTTTCATCAGGTATGTTCCCGTAGGAATATGAGTAATGTCAATGTTTAAACGTTGTGGCACCAAACCATTTAAGATTATTTTTCCGCTTAAATCGTAGAGCTTAAAATTCTTGTCAAAAGCATTGTTGGGAAATTTTATTTTGTTGTTGGTAGGGTTAGGGTATAAGCTTAATTGCTCTTGTGAGATTTCCTGAATTCCAACAGGAAGATTTAATCTTCCTATAAAGCCATCTCCATCTCCAGTGACAGAAAAGTAAAGTTGGTTAGCTTCTATCCCTAAGGTGATAACAAAGCCAATACTATCTAGAACAGTCTCATGGATAATTTCGTTTTCATTCAGTTTAATTCTAAGAATCTGTCTAACACCTTCGTTATCACCAGCATAATACAAATAATTATTATGGCTTATAAGACCATATGGATTTGGGTATGCATTTGTAAAGATAGAACCTGTAAGTGGAAAGGTATTTCCTAATTCATATTTCCTAATTCTTTCAGAAGGATTTTGACCTAAAATATACATTTGGTCTCCCCAAAAAGCGATTTTATTTAAATAAAAATTCCATGGCAATTTTTCCGTAACCATTTCAGGCGGAGTATTGGTTGCAGTATCAATCCTGTAAACGATGTCTTCAGAGTTAGACGCATAATAAAGATAGCCATTATGCATTACAGGGTAACGAACGGATGATTGGTCTAACAGCACAGACGTAATAACGGTGTCAATAGTCACCTGTGTATTATAAATACGCTGAAAATCACTATACACCAAATTACCTTCATGCACGCTAGGAACAACTTCTTCGCGCAGAGACGGAATGTTTAGCGTATTTAATTTTTGTAATCCATATTCAGAACTTATATAATACAATTCATCATCTAAAATATCTACTATCTCGGGATGTGAAAGACCTGAAGCAATAACTTCGTATTCTTGGGCTTTACTATGAATGATACCTGTGCAAATAGTTAGTACTAATAGTAATGTTTTTTTCATAGTTGTATTTCGAAGGGATAGTTACTATGACCCTAACGGCTGGTTTGTTAATAGGTTGCTTAATAACCAAGATGACTTTTAATGATTCGTACCTGCGCTTTCAGGTGCAACGCAAACCTTATCTTATGCTACTTAATGCACCAAACAGAGTTCTGCGGCAGCAAGAAAAAACAGGATCTCATCTCCCGAGACACACTACCTAAATATGTTTCTTGCTGGAAAGCAATACATTACTTAATTACAAGCTGGGCTGTTCGAAAACTCGTTTAGGTTCAATTTCTGGGGCAATAGTTTTGGGTAGTGGGGTGTAATTAAATGCTTGCAACAACTCTAACCATACTTCGTTAAAGTATTCGTAATCATGAATAAATAACAACATACCTGTCAAAGATAATCCTGGTTTTATATTCTGACCATAAACATCCTGTATCCAAGGGTCTAATTCATTGTTGAATACCCAGTTGCCTTTATTTTCTGATGTGTTTTCGTTGTGTTTATTGCAAAATTCCGGAATTTCTTGTGTGTATAATTTGTTTATCATACTCGCTTGTTTCATTTTAATGAAAGCATGTTTACAATCTTGCCACAAGTGATATTCTTTACTTCTAAACAAATAAATCAAGGGAAGCTTGTCAATTCGATCTATTAACCCATCTAAATATTGTGCCTGCTCCTCAAATACTTCTGCTTTTTTAATATAGTTCACCAATTTCATTTGTTCTAACTCCTCTTTTTCTAAGGAATAAAAATCCATTTGAGTTAATAAATCGCTAGCTGCAATTAGTTGGCTTTTAAATACTTTATACTTTTTACCTTGAGTAAACCCGTTGGTCGTTAGACCAAATATCAGTAGGCTTATTAATCCTAATCTGGTAAAGTTATTCTGATTCATTTTGTCTCTTTTTTGGTCTCAATTGATCTATTCTTCTTTTTGTTTTTATACTCAACTCTTCATAAATCTCATCCCTAAAGTTCAATTCCATAATCGCTTTGTCGTACTTACGGGTGATATTATAATTTAAAGAATCAACTACCTGAGTTAAACTTTTTAAGTTATCTCTTAATCCATCAATCTCGTCCATTTTTATTTCGGTGTTGCCACTCGATTCGCTGCTGCCGTTTATTGCTCCTGCAACATTTATTTTCGGCACATTAACCAAGCTTAAGGCCCCGGAGCCATCTATTGTTGGAATTTCTTCCTGCCCAAGTACAGCAACAAAAAGAATACAACAAATACTTAATATCATGGAGTTGGGGTACAATAAATAACTAGCTTTTTTGTTCACATTTTCCATGAGTTCAATTTTCTTTTTTGAAGAATTATCAGAGGCATAATCACCGTTTTCAATTTCATTGATTTTAACATTCTTCAGTTCCATTAATTCAAGATAACATAGTCCCAATACTAAAATACTAGTAACCGCAATTGCAAGCCCTCTAATTCTCATGTCTTTCCATATCCAGGAAATATCTGCGACAACTTTTTGAATATCCGACTGAGATTTACTTTTACAAAAAGGGATGTATGTGTTTTTCAACCAATTGCTTAACAGTTCGGCATTTTGTTTGTTTAGCCAAATTGCTGCCTGAATCGGGTTTTTTATCTTAGTTTGACCATTAAAGCAAGCAGCAGTTATTGTATGGTAGCCTCCATCAAAAAGGTCGTTAATTTCCGTATTTATTCTGTTCATCACCTCATCAAAATAAGTCTGTGATTTCTCTTTTACTCGGTAGTATTTGGCTGGCGGACCAAAAACCAATGGATGTGAAAAAGTGCAACTTTTATTATGTTTGAAACCGGTAGATAGATGCGGGTCATTAACCGATTTATACTCCTCACTTATGGATATGTTAAACGGGGTAGTTTGATGATCGATTAACGCCAAAGCCAAGTTTTTGCCTTTGATAGAGTAATAAACATTAAACCCTGTTAAAGCGTTATGCTTATCCAATTGCTTACGTATCTTACTTATGGTTAAATGAGTATTGCAATTTTCTTTTATCCAACTGTATATTTCTTCACTTACATATGCAGGAATTTCTGGTTGGTTTTTATCCTTATTAAATTGAGGTTGGTAAATAGTTAAACTCAGATTGTTAGTCTCGCTAGTATTTACTGTTTTATCGAGTACTTGTAATTGCTCCTTAAAAACATGCAGCACTCGATTTCCAACTTGTTTGTTGGGTTTTATTTCATAGTGAGTCAATTTTTCTTCATTGGCTTGTACAAAATGCATGGGTGTCAACACTGACTCATTTGCATGCTTGATTGTATGTAATAGCACATTAATGTCGTACATAACATCACTGACAACCAATGCATTGCTGGTATTGCTTGCCTTTTTATTCCAAATTGTAACAGATGATACGCCAATCCTTTGCTTTAAGTGGTCTAACACTTCTTCAACGTGGTCGTCTGTCCGTAACCAATACGACTCGTTTTCCATTAAAATGTTATTTAAGTCATTTAAAAAAGGTTTTACAGAATAGGAATTACTAATAAGAGGTTTATTCGAAATCAGCTTTTCAACATTGACTATAAAAGCTATTAAGCTAAATTGATTATTTGTTGCTAACTGACTTGCTATATGTTCTTTACCCCCTTTTTTTTCAAACAAAGCACCTATGCTAGCAGTCAATGATCCGTCAGATTTGTAATTATAATCCTGATGACTTTCTAGGTTTGTTAAGTAATAGCTTTTCCATGCCGGCAAGTGATCTTGATTACTTTGAATAAATTGAATCGAATTATTCAACAACATAGAATTTTCTTTCAAAAAAGTAGTTTCTAACCACTTCATATAAGTAAGCGAATAGGAGTCAATAAAGTTAAAACCACTATTAATTTTATTTTCAGGTAAGTTGGCCCAAATATCACTGGTTAATTTATTCCGTCTAATTGAACTACCTAAATCGTGTTCGGTTGTTTCTAATGCGGTAAAAATATCGTTGACCTTTATGACATTACCATAATCGTTAGCGCTTATTTGATTGTCATGTGATTGATGATTGATCTTGATGTATGTAAACACCAATAAAACGATTAAACTCGTTAAAGCAACAACTCCTCTTTTATTTATTTTAATGCCTTTGTATTCTCTTTTTCTGAACGTGAAAGCACCTAAAATAGGGGCAATCACTAATAACACCGTAATTTGATTTATCCAAGAAACGTGACTACTTTTTACGTGTCCAACGGTAAGAGTTAGGTAGAGAATAATACACACCACATGTAATAGTACTAAACACATGTACCTATAAGTTATGGGTAGTTGATTGAAATAGGACACCATGTTTCTCCAGCCCTTTTTTGGTTTCACATCAGGATTTGTAACCCTGTCGCTAATAAACATCCAAACCACAAATAGTAGGAGTGGCATCACAAAATAAGTAATGGTAAAAACCATGAAAAATAGTACGCTGTTTGATTCAAACAAGCCTGATGAATTTTCAACGATCATTGGCAAAAGACCACCAAATGACGTTATTCCTCCAGCGGCTACCAATAATTTAGTAGACATGGAAATCTCTTTTTTGCTTAACCAAGAGTCGTTGTCGAACTCTTTATCTATGGAAGAATTAAGCTGCTTGTTATCTCTCATTATTATGTCCGAAAAAGTATTTAAATCGACTAAAGTTAGTATTAAGTATGTGAAATTACAATTTATACTTTAATAAAACTAATTCCTGCACGGTGAATAAAAATCAAGTTAAGTTTTTGAGTAGAAGACACATAATAAGGGAGAGTCTGATTTTTTGAACATTAACCGCCAAACTATTCATTACAGTGCGATTTGTGGCTTACGGAAAACCACCTCTTAAATGAGGTTTGTAGCTTGTAAAGTAGTAGAAAATGATTTAATAGTACATTAAAAAATATATTTATGGATTCCTATGTTACACTGTCATGACGTACGATGAAATGAAAAGACGCTTGATTAAATCCTGCCACACCGTTAAATTCTTAAAAAATAAGTTGATTGTCAAGTAGCAATAAAAAAACCAACCTCTTCGACTAGTATTTCATGAATGAAATACGCTCAGGGAACTGCTTTTTTTGAAGCGCCAAAATACTCAGAGCTAGCTAATGCGGCAAGATGCCGTGTTTGCAAATACTTAGCGAGACGTTACACCGAGTGGGGTTGTTAGCTATTTATTTTTCATTTTTTTATCAGCCATCATTTTTTTAGCCGAACTGTCACTCACTACTTTTTTTCCTGTCGTTTTTTCTAATTGAAGACGTGCTGCTTTCGCTACATTTCCACCTTTTGTTGCAACCTCTTTATTTTCTGAAAAAGATTTAGGTTTTTTTTCTATGCTTATTTCCGTAGTAGATGCTTCGGCAAGCATGTTCAGCACCAATTCTAAATTGGTCATATTATCTCTTAAATTCTCCTTTTTTAGTTCTTTATGATTTTTATATTGTTTGACAGATAAACCACTCCAGGCTTTTGTTATCTCATCAGTTAATATGGCATATTCTTTCCCTTTTTTCACACCTCTACTATCCCATTCGTCAGTTAATTCTTTCCTAACTTCAATGCTTTTCAATCGTTGGTTTATCCACTCTTTGCTATATCCCTTTTTAAGGTAGGTTTCCATCAACCGGTCTATGCCAATTTCTGGATCTTCTATTTCATCAATTCTTTCTTTAGCTACTTTGGCAATCCATAGCTTAAATGGTTCTGCGTTTGGTGAGGGCACTGATTGTATTAACCGAAATAACTGCTCCGTATCAGCAATATCAGTCATTCTCATTTTGCCATCTTCAGCAGGCATTTTCAACTGTCCGATTTTTTCGGACAGTTGACTACCCTCCTTTTTTAATTTACTTTTTAAATCACTCCAATATTTACGAGGCCTTTCGCTTTCTGTTAGTACTTTAATTACATCAATAATAGAAAAATACCATTTTTCTTCATCATCATTCCAAATACTACGTACCTGTTTTTGTTCAAATAGTTTTATTGCTATTCTTTCCATTACAACACCTTTTTATAGCACAACATCAATTAATAATCACCTCTAAAATAATCAAGTTAGATACGTTTAACCAAAAAACGCTAAGTCATTTTCAGAAATTGCGGTTTACAGAATGACGGTAGCCAAAATAAGCTCAGTTTAGCCATAAATATTACATTTACTCAAGACGTAATAGATTTTCTAATGCATAATGCAGGTTAAAGACACCTGCTTTTTTACTCCATACTCAAACTCAAAAATGGTTTCCCTGAGCGTTTATAAGTTTAAAAGTTGATTGCTTGACGCCATGTTTTGCAAGACGGTCGAAGGGGCAGTGCCCTGAGCATTTCATCGAAGGGGTGCATTGAAAAACAACCCCCTAAACACTCATTGCTAAATAATGTGGCAAGATGCCGTGGGTACAACAACATTGGACATGCTAGAACAAGCGGGGGATATTATTGATGAAATTGGCTATGTAGGATTGGCATTCGAAAGACATTCCGTAAAGCAAGCTAGCCGCGTTGGGAAATAGGTGGAAAGCAGTTTCTGAAGAAGTTGATTAAGTGTATTTTCAAACAAACCTTTTTCCACCTGTGGCTGCTAGTAGCGTCGTCTTTACGAGATTGTATTTCGACAGCCTTGACTTTTTGTTTCTTTTGGGTCAAGCCAAAAGAAAAAGTAAAGAAATCATGAGCCAATTAAAACCCAACTAAGCTTGGCATCACAAAACATCGATGTTTACGTGGCATCTTGCCGTATTTTTACAAAGGATTACAAACTAATTTCAGGCCAGAGGCCTTAATTAACAGAACCTAGCCAGAGGCTACGCCTCAGTTATGGAATATTTAAACAAATCCTGCCACATCGTTAAATTCCTAAAAAATAATTTGATTGACAAATAGCAAAAAAACCAGCCCCTTCGACCAGTATTTCATGCATGAAAAACGCTCAGGGAACTGCTTTTTTTGAAGCTCCCTGAGCGTTGATAAGATTAAATGTTGGATGTTTGACACCATGCTTTGCAAGATAGTCGAAGGGGAGGTGAAAAAGTAACTAGTCAATTTTGTTACCAACTCATGGCCTTAAAAATTTCTTCTTTCCTTTCTTTATTCCACCCAGATAAGCGCGTGAATTTACCGTTTGGTTCTACCAATAAGAATTGCGGGAAAAGCTTATAATTATAACTTTTAAGAAGCTTACCTCCAATGTGAACAACGTTAGAATCTATAATTACGCTATCTAATTCACTAGTGACCAAATACACAGGGAAAGAATCTTTTTGAGCTGCCGGTAAAATATCTTTTTTAGCCCAATTAGAATATCCACACCCATTTGCATTAATCATTACTAAAGTAACTTTGGAATCGTTTAGCTTAACGTAGTTTTTATTTTGAAGTTCATTGATTAGCCTTTTATGACAACTTGTTGTTAGCAATAATAACAAAAAATAGAGTGTTATTTTTTTCATGTGATCTTAATTTTGTGGTTTACCAAATACCAATTCACGAGGTATTTTATTTAAACTTGTTATTCATATCACCTTAATCTTCATACAAAATCTCTTTCAGAAACTTTTTTTGTAACCTCTAAACCGTATAAAAATACATAACACACTTTGAAAAAGCAAATTTTGTACGGTTACAAACATTATTTTAGAGATATAATGATAAAAAACAAATTCTGCGTGCCCATGTTTTGGCACACAGAAGTGTATTTGTTCTTGACAAGTAGTAATAAGAAAAACCAACCTCTTCGACCAGTTTTTCTGAAAAGAAAAACGCTCAGGGAACTGCTTTTTTTTGAAGCTCCCGAATACCAATTACTAGCTAATGCGACAAGTTGCTGCGTGTACAAAGACGTAGATAGCTGATGCGTTAATTGATGATTGTTTTCTAACTCCTCAATCCATACTCAAACTCAAAACTGTTTTCCCTGAGCGTTGATAAGCTTAAAAATTGGTTGTTTCGCACCATGCTTTGCAAGACAGTCGAAGGGGCTGCCCTGAGCAATTCATTGAATGGGTGCTTTTAAAAAACAACACCCCAAACACCTATTGCTAAATAATGTGGCAAGATGCTGCGGGTACAACAATGTAGCAAGGAACTACGCAGAACTGGGCTTACCCTTTTCTTTTGCTACGCAATGCACCGAGCAGAGTTCTGCGGTGGCATGGGGTAACGTTATTTTATTATTCCTTTTTCTTTTAGGTGCTGATTTAATAATTGATATGCTTTAATCATATTTGATTCCACTTTATCCCAATAGACCACATTTAATTCTTGGGAAATAAATTGCGATTGATAATATTCTAATACCGATTTTTTTCCGTCAGTTAGAAATTTACCATGAGCGATAGCATTTCTTATATTCATTATTGTTATGAATAGTTGCTTTATTGCTTCTTTTTCCTTTTTAGTTTCAACTTTCAGGCATAAAATATCAACTATCATTTTTTGTTTTTCATTGAAATTAAACCAGCTAGTATTAATTATTTTAGACATGAATTTCTCAAATTCAGCTTCCCTATTTTTATCATATTTACCTAAGAATTCATAGGTAATAAGATGAGAGATGTAAACTTC
The DNA here is from genome assembly GCA_047634195.1 of Flavobacteriales bacterium. GTDB lineage: Bacteria > Bacteroidota > Bacteroidia > Flavobacteriales_D > Luteibaculaceae > JBLIDJ01. Next base: position 10,696 of record JBLIDJ010000039.1, on the reverse strand, counting down.
AATTGTGGTAAAAGCATTGAGAACTTGAAGTTTATTTTCATCAAATAGATCGGCTTCTATTTTGATATTTGTTCCATCCGTAGAATCTCTCAGAAAATGAATTCTAGATGGAATTCTAATTAGTTTCATATATATTCGTTTTTAATGCTTATCCGAGCGTAGTCTCTGGCCTGAAATTAGTAGTTATTTTTTTATTAATATGCGGCAAGATGCTGCGGTTTTATCGATGTAGCGAGATGCTATGCCGAGCGGGGTTATTCGTATCCATGTAGTTTTTTAAATCTTCTGAAATAGGAGTCATCAGGAAAAAAATCATAAAATTCAACATTCTTGATTGATTTACTCTTTTCGTCATATTCCATTCCAAAATAGAATAACATAAAATCTTTAAAGAATGGTCTACCTTGTTTATCAAAGGTTTCAGGATATAGTCCATTGCAATGTTTCTCAAAATATTCGTCGAGTTGTTTAATGTTAGCTTCTCTTTCAAACACCATTCTCACATCGATTAAGACGTGAGCTATAATTTTGACCTTCTTTGTTTTGGAATCTTTATGTCCATAAAATTCTTCAATTTTAATTTCACCAAGATTGAAATGTTCGAGTTTAAATTCTCTATTTACGTTATTGTAAAACCTACTAATATGACTTGGGATCGAATCTTTGTTTTTTATTAATTCTTCTTTAATTACTTCAATCGGGATCGCTTTCAAAATATTATCAGAAGTGATATGAGATGAATTAAAGCCAAACTCTTTTAAATAATTTGAAATTGATTCAATTACCTTAATGTTTTGAGCTCCATGGTTTTTTCGAATATTATCAAGTACAATATTTTCGCTGAAAATTCTGTCTTTAGATATTAAAATGATTTGATCTTCATTATAATTTTTAGCTAAACAAATAACATTAAGCCATATTAATAAATCACGAGTATTGTCTTTCTTTTCCTCTTGCCTATTTTTCAACAAAAACTCAAGCAATTCATCTTCATCAAGTGAAACATCAATTTTAGGATTAAATTTTCCTTTTCTTAGTTTTTCTTCGATAAAAGAAATTTGTTTTTCTGATAGCTCGTCAAAGTCAGGTTCTTTTATTTTCTCAAACCTCTCCAGGTTTTTTAATTTTTTATATGAAGTTTGAATTGAGTTTGTATGTTTCTGGATAACGTCTCTTGCGTAAAAATCTAAGAATTCGCGACGAACTGTATTAGGTATGACTAGCTTGCTGCCTGATGAATAGCAATAATCTTCCATGGACAAAAAATCTACATTTTCATAGAATTTGATTCCAAGACCTCGTAAAATGTTTGTGTCTAAAACAATAATGTTTGTCATTAGCTTTTGATTATCAATAATATACAAATATGTAACAAGTTCACATCATATATCACTCCTTAACGCCCTCTAAAATAACCCAATCAACTTCAATAAACAACCCGTCAATCATAGAATAAACACAATCAACAAAAAAACCCGCAAAACCTATTCAGGTTTTGCGGGTTACTGCTTACGGCAAACCGTAATAAAAAGGAGGTTTGACTAAAGTTCCACCGTCTTCACAAACTCAGTAGCCTTGTGAATTTCGGTAAACATAATTTTGTCTTGCTCAACAAAGGCCACTTTTTCTCTGAACGCAGCTACAAAACCTTCTATGGTTGCAGAGCTCTTTGCAGGTCTTCTAAATTCTAAAGCTTGGGTAGCATTAAACAATTCTATGGATAAAATGCGTTCTACGTTTTCCATCACTCGGTAACATTTGGTAGCGGCATTGGCACCCATACTTACATGGTCTTCTTGTCCGTTGCTACTTTCTATGCTGTCTACCGATGCGGGTGTGCACAACTGTTTGTTTTGACTTACGATAGAGGCGGAAGTGTATTGCGGAATCATAAAACCTGAGTCCAAACCTGGGTTAGCGACCAAAAAGGGAGGTAAACCTCTTTTTCCACCAATCAATTGGTAGGTTCTTCTTTCAGAAATATTTCCTAACTCTGCGATAGCGATAGCCAAAAAGTCTAATCCTAAGGCCAATGGTTGTCCGTGGAAATTTCCTGCCGAAATGATTTCATCTTGTTCTGGAAACACGGTAGGGTTGTCTGTCACCGAATTAATTTCAGTTTCAAATATACCATACACATGTTGTAAAGTGTCTTTACTAGCACCATGTACTTGTGGCATGCAACGGAAAGAATAAGGGTCTTGTACGTGTTCTTTTTTGCGGGTAATAATTTCGCTCCCTTCCAACAATTTGCGAAAAGCGTTTGCCGTGGCTATTTGCCCCATGTGAGGTCTTACGTTATGTACTTTTGCATTAAAAGGTTCTATTCTACCATCATAACCTTCCAAAGAAACGGCACCAATAATATCGGCCAATTGGCTAATGCGTTCTGCTTTTAAGATGCTTGCTACGCCATAAGCACTCATAAACTGTGTTCCGTTAAGCAAGGCCAATCCTTCTTTGCTTTGTAAGGTGATAGGTTTTAATCCTTCTACACTCAACACATTGGCTGCTGGTCTTTTTTCGCCTTTGTACCACACTTCGCCCATGCCCAACAATGGCAAACACATGTGTGCTAATGGTGATAAATCTCCGGAAGCTCCTAAAGAACCCAATTGGTAAACAACGGGTAGAATGTCTCTGTTGTAAAATGCTACCAGCAGTTTTATGGTGTCCACATCAACCCCCGAATGACCAAAAGAAAGTCCTTGCACTTTTAGCAACAACATCAATTTTACAATGTTGTTAGGCACTTCATCACCCATCCCACAAGCGTGCGACATGATTAAGTTTTCTTGTAGTTTGCCTAAATCTTTGTTTTCTATTTTTGTGTCACATAGCGACCCAAACCCCGTGTTGATACCATAAATGGGGTCTTTGTGCGATTTCATTTTTTCATTCAAATATTCGCGGGCCACGGTAACTTTATCTACTACTTCCTTTGACAGGGAAATAGATCCAGTTAAAATCTCATCAATATCTCTGATAGAAAATCCGTTCAGGGTAATGCTATGGTTGCTCATGTCTATGCTATTTGGGCAATAAATTCTTCAATACTTAATTCTTCTTGTTCGCCTGTTTCCATGTTTTTTACGGTCAGCAGGTTTGTTTCCATTTCGGTTTCGCCAACCATCACCACATATGGCACATGTTTGTCGTCGGCATATTTCATCTGCTTTTTCATTTTTGCGGTGTCCGGGTAAATTTCAGCAGCAATGTTGTTGGCTCTCAAATCTTTTAACAAAGGCAAACAGTAGTTTACCTCAGCTTCACCAAAGTTGACAAACAATACCGTTGTTCCAATGATAGTTGAGGCAGGAAACAAGTTTAGCTCTTCCAGTACATCGTAAATCCGATCGGCTCCAAACGAAATTCCAACTCCCGACATGTTAGGCATTCCAAACACACCTGTTAAATCGTCGTAACGACCACCACCGCAAATACTTCCGATTTTTACTCCGGAGGCTGCTACTTCAAAAATAGCGCCTGTGTAATAATTCAATCCACGAGCTAAGGTTACTTCAAATTCCAACTTGGCTTTATTTAACCCTAATTGGTTAACAGTATTGACAATAAACTCCAATTCTTCCAAGCCTTTCATACCTAATTCCGAAGAAGCTAGCATGGATTTCATTTGGTTTATTTTCTCCAAAAAAGTACCTGAAAGGGCAAACAAAGGTTTTAGTTTTTCAATGGCTTCGGGGTTGATTCCTCTTTCCACCAATTCCTTCAAAACTCCTTCTTCACCAATCTTGTCAAGCTTGTCAATAGCAACAGTGATGTCAATAATTTTATCGCTCTCGCCACATACCTCAGCTATACCACTTAACACCTTTCGGTTGTTAATTTTTATGGTAAAGTCTGGAATGTTTAGATTGCTTAATACCTCATCAAAAATTTGCACCAATTCTACTTCATACAGCAACGAATCGCTACCCACTACATCAGCATCACACTGGTGAAATTCGCGGTAACGACCTTTTTGTGGCCTGTCGGCACGCCAAACGTTTTGTATTTGGTAACGCTTAAACGGAAACGTTAATTCGTTTTGGTTTTGAACCACAAAACGCGCAAAAGGAACCGTCAGGTCGTAGCGCAATGCTTTTTCTGAAATACTCGAAATCAAACTACTGGAATCGCCATTTTCTAAAGCCGTTTTATCAGCTTTTTTTAAGTAATCTCCAGAGTTCAATATCTTAAAAATCAGCTTATCACCTTCATCACCATATTTCCCAGTTAGGGTAGATAGGTTTTCCATCGACGGTGTTTCGATAGGTAAAAAACCGTAGCGTTTGAAGCTGGTTTTAATCGTATCGAATATATAGTTTCTTCGACCCATTTCTGCTGGGCCAAAATCTCTAGTTCCTTTTGGTATGCTTGGTTTAGCCATGTTGGGCTTAAAATTTAAAACGTTTGTCTTTTCGTTCTTGCTTGCGCTTTCTATTCTTTTTCTGTTGCCAGCCATAAATGGCGATCAAAACAGCCAAAATTCCAGCAGTCCAAGTAAGTTCTTCCACTATCGCACTAGTTTTTTGAACTTAGGACGGGTTGGAGCCTTGTCTCCCAATCTTTTCTTTTTGTTCTCTTCGTACTCCGAGTAGGTTCCTTCGAAAAAGTAAACACTAGAATCGCCTTCAAAAGCTAGGATGTGCGTGCAAATTCTGTCCAAGAACCATCTATCGTGAGATATGACAACGGCACAACCAGCAAAACTCATGATACCTTCTTCCAAGGCTCTTAGTGTGTTTACATCAATATCATTGGTAGGCTCATCGAGCAACAATACGTTGGCTTCAGTTTTTAGGGTCATGGCCAAGTGCAAACGGTTACGCTCACCACCGGACAATACGCCTACTTTTTTACCTTGGTCTGATCCTGCAAAGTTGAAACGAGAGACATACGCTCGTGCATTGATGGTGTTTCCACCAATTTCTATCACTTCGTTTCCTCCCGAAATTACTTCGTACACGGTTTTGTTTTCGTCAATTTCAGCATGTGTTTGATCGACGTAACCAATCTTCACTGTTTCTCCAACTTTAAAGCTACCAGCGTTTGGTGTTTCTTCGCCCATAATCATGCGGAACAAAGTGGTTTTACCAGCACCGTTTGGCCCAATAATACCCACAATACCTGCTGGGGGTAATTTGAAGTTTAGTCCTTCGTACAGCAACCTATCGTCGTAACCTTTGGTCACATCCATGGCTTCAATGACTTCGTTACCCAAACGTGGTCCGTTGGGTATAGGAATCTCTAAATGCGCAATGCCTTCTTTGTTGCTTTCCGACATCATTTTGTCGTAGTTGGCCATACGCGATTTAGACTTTGTTTGTCGGCCTTTAGCTCCTTGACGTACCCACTCCAACTCTCGCTCTAACACCTTACGACGTTTCGATTCTTGTTTTTCTTCTTTTGCCAATCGGGCCGATTTTTGCTCCAACCAAGAGGTGTAATTTCCTTTCCATGGAATACCTTCCCCACGGTCTAGTTCAAGAATCCAACCCGCTACATTGTCTAAGAAATATCTATCGTGCGTTACGGCAATTACCGTTCCTTGGTATTGTTGTAAAAATTGCTCTAACCATTGCACCGACTCAGCATCCAAGTGATTGGTAGGCTCATCAAGTAACAATACATCTGGTTGAGAAAGCAACAAACGACACAAAGCTACACGACGACGTTCACCACCCGAAAGGTTGGCAATCTTAGCGTCACCGTCTGGAGTTCGCAAAGCATCCATCGCAATTTCTAGCTTGGTATCTAATTCCCACGCATCGTACTGGTCTATTTTTTCTTGAATGTTGGCTTGCTCTTGCATCAACTTATCCATTTTATCTGGATCGTTCAATACTTCTTCGTCCATGAACTTGTTGTTCACTTCTTCATAAGCGGCCAAGGTATCTACAATATGTTGTACCCCTTCTTGTACTATTTCTTTTACGGTTTTGCTTTCGTCTAGCTCTGGTTCCTGTGGCAAATATCCCACGCTGTATCCGTCGTTCGACCAAACTACATCACCTCTAAAATCTTTGTCTAACCCAGCTATGATACGCATTACGGTAGATTTACCAGATCCGTTTAAACCTAGAATACCAATTTTGGCACCGTAGAAAAATGAGAGGTAAATATCTTTTAATATGTGTTTTCCTTGTGGGGTGACTTTGTTCACCTTCACCATCGAAAATATTACTTTTTTATCGTCTGACATGTTGAGTATTTATTAGTCGGCTAATATCCGAATTTGTTACTGGATTGAGAAATTTAACTTTAAAGAGGTAATAGGTTTCAGGTCTCAAGGAATAGATGTTAGGTTTCAGCTTTAAGGTAATAGGTATCAGAGCTTGTGCCGATTGTTCGGGATTTTAAGGTTAGAAAGTTTTTAAAGCTAAAAGGTTGGAAAGTCAAAAGTCAAAAAGTTGGAAAGTCAAAAATTTTCAAGTGCTGCACTGAGAATCGGGATTTTAGTTTTCAAAAACAATCAAAGTCATTTCGACTGGAGTGAGACACGAACGTAATGGAGAAATCTAAGCTTCTTACAACACCTATCATGCTTAGAATAGCTCTCATATTTAACTCGTATTTATTTACGTAATTAAATAAGTATTTCATTTGAAGATTACTTTAGCGCATAGATGACTGTTAATCAGCTCCTGTTGTAAAAAGGAATGCTCGAAATAAAAAGTTGATAAAACAAACCCTAATCTAGATTTTCTGGTGTTTTAGTTCTCTCCATTTCGTTTCCTTTCGGTAAACTCAAGATAAGCCGTTTCGGCCGAGATGATATTCTAACTATCTAGTTTGATATTTTCAAAACATAATGATTCCTATCAGAATTATTTCAGGTGATTTCTACTGAAGTGAGGCACGAACGAAATGAATGTAAGACGAACCCAATTTTCACAAATGATTCGATGCTTAATATTTTAAGAAAAATCGTACAAAAAATAAATTGGGCTGCATGGAAACACCACACAACCCAATTTTTCAAGACACTTTAGTTTAATACTACCGTATGGCTTACAGACTGTCCATCCGAACAAGTTACTTTAACATTATAAAGTCCTGTGCTTAAATCACGGACATAAATTGGTATTTTTTTATAATCAAAGCCATTAATCCATTCTATAGAATTATATACATTTTTCGCAGTCAAAACGTCTATTACTGATATTGTTACAGGCTGAGGACTTGTTGTATTTATATCTACAAATATAACGCCCTCGTTAACAGGGTTTGGGGAAACTCTTACGCCAGCAAAACATGATGGATCTATGCCTGTTTCACAAAGATCATTGGAAACATACAAGGTAACCTCATCGGTGCTAACACATCCTTCAGGAGACACCACAGATAGGGTGTAAGTTGTTTCTTTTAAAACACGTACTTCTGTGGTTTGTTCTTGAGAAATAATATTTCCAAATTCATCAATCCACCAGTGAGCAGCACAAGGAATAATTTTATTAGCTTTTAAGGTAGCTAAACATCCTCTATCAACTGTTTGATCAGCACCTGCTCCAACGACCATGTTTCTACAATCAGTTTTATTAAATACATACTGTACTCCTCCAATTGTTTCTTTTGTCACAGTATTTACTTGGGCCACATTGAGTTTGAATTGCTGTTTAGCAGTTACTGGTGTAGTTGGATACATTGCAAATATGGCATTTGTGTAAATTTGTTCGGGATCAAGTCTTACATTGTCAAAACTTACCGAAGTACCATTGATTTTAAATAATTTATCTTCCTCAGGGAATAGTAGGTCATAGATGACCGTATTTTTGAGCAATGTTTTTGCAATACTTGGATCGTCTGATATTTCAGTAAAACCATGTCCTTGTTTACCTCCAGTTACCCAGTTTTGGTACAACTCTTTATCCATTTTCACAATAATATCTCCCTCATCGGTAATGGTAGTGTTCATATCTTCGAGAGGTACGTCATAGGAAATATTGTACATGGTAGGAATTCTATCATCGCAATAAACACCAACAGCAACTGCAATATTATCGGTTAACTTTTCACAAGGTTTGCCAGGCTGGACATTGGCAATGTTGTTTACAACAGAAAAGTTTTTCCAAATAACATTGTTGTTTGTTCGGGTAAATTGCCCAATAGAAGAACTGAATGTAGAAGGGTCGTTAGGGTCAAGAATTTCTGAAACAACACAAAAATGCCAAGGTTCAGATGAAATACCGTTATAATCATTCGGATTTGGAGGATTCCAACCTACTGGAATAGGGACAATTACCGAACTTCCAGGTTGAATTACGGGAATTGTTGCTGTGCCAATATTATCTCCTGCCAAGGCACTATTGGGTGGGTCAAGGTATTTAGTTCCATTCCAATTGTCTGGCCACGTCATTGCACCAATAGCCGCTTTTGCCCAACGAACCCTCACTTGTTCGGTACCACTAGATGCAGTGCAACCTCTATTGCCAATACGAACATACGCATAGTTCAGCTGCGAAGGAAGATTAGAAGAGCTATACTCAGGGTTTTGATGTTCGTGATTTATCGTACCATCTGGTTGATTTCTAATCCATACATCTTCACTTAAATAAATTTTAGTGTTGGTGTGTTGCGTTGGGACACCTGTATGATTATTAGGTTGAAAACCATAGTCATGAAACCAGTCTCGGGAAAATAAATCTCTGCTAGAAGAGCATTGAGATTGGGCCGATAGAACAGCAGCATCGGCATCAATTAATCCATACCCCGTTTCGTTGTTCCAAGTACCATTAGGTCTGCCAGTTGTTGTAGCATAAGTATATGCACTCAACTGCTGACAACTAGCCTCAATGGTGTTCATTACGTCAGTTAAGGTCAATTGATTGTTAACAGATAATATTAAAGAAACCACCCCAGCAGCATAAGGGGCAGCCATAGAAGTGCCATTCATATTTCCAGTACCGTTATTAGGAAGCGTTGATAGAATTCCATCTCCTGGAGCAACAAGGTCCAATTCTGTTCCGTAACCAGAAAAACTAGCTCTTGACCCACTTGAGTTTGTTGCGCCTACAAGTAGAATTTGTGGAGTAAAGTTTCCAGGGTAATCCATAGCAGGTGACCAGTTACCCGATGCAAAAACAACAATCGTTCCTAATCCATTTCTACCATTATTAATTGCATTTAGAATAGCATTTTCAAGCACCGCACTTTGTAGCTGATTGTAAAATGCTCCTCCTTGATCTCCCCAAGAATTATTAATGACACTAGCTCCGTTTTCCCAAGCCCAAGATATTCCTTCAGCCAAATCTTCGGAAATGCTTGGAGTAAGGTTTAAAGGGTGGCTTACCGACATCATTTCTACATCGGGCGCTATACCTGATATTTGAGCTGAGTTTTGATTTGCACCAATAATTCCTCCTACATGCGTACCATGACTCCCATACACGTTATTGTCGGCAGTATGTGTATCACAGTCGTAAAAATACCGATGAGCATTTGTACCAAACTCGTTATGATTTAAGTCAATTCCTCCGTCTAACACCGCAGCAATTACACTTTTACTGCCTGTAGTGATGTTCCAAGCATCACAGGCATTAATAGCAGGTAGTGCCCATTGTTGTGAATAATTAGGGTCGGAAATACAACTAGACTTAAAGTCAAACATAAATCCAGGATCTATGTCGGTAAATAAATTCGTTTCGCTCATTAAATTTGAAAGTTCCAAGGCATTTCCAACTGCATTTTTTGACGCCTTTAGCGTATACCAATCGGGCATAAATCTAACTTGGCCAACAATATCACATTGAAACAATTCAGCTTTTTCAACCAATAAGGAATAGTCTGTTGGATTTTTAAGTTTTACATAAAAATACTCTGAAACTGCAACTGGATATTCATTCCCAATAACGGGTCCAATGTAGTTGTAATCCAATTCATTACTTAAGTCCTTTAGTAAAAGTTTAAATCCTATTTGGCTTAGGGCTTGATTTTTTACGTTAACAATTTTCCAAAACGACTTTTCTCCATCTTTATTTTCATCGACTCCTTGATGGGTTATTTCAAACAGGTAATTGTTAAGTGATTCTACTTTTAAATCATGATCCGAAGTGATGTAAAACATGTTATAATTTTGGGAAATTGGGACGGGTTGACCCTTATAAATGTAATAATCACTTTTACTAAATGCACTAAAGCACACCAAGTACATTAAAAATGTGTAACACAACTTTTTCATAACATTTAAATTTAATTAGTTAATAATATACTTGGTGAAGGTTTATTATTTTACAATAAATTTATTTGCAGCCACAATAGAGTTATCGCTATTTAACAGTTGGTAGATATACGTGCCTGGGGTAATTTCTTTTGATATAAAATTATTTTTGTTTGTAATTAAAAATTCGTCTTTTTTACTTCCATTTATCTCATACAGAACTACTTTGAAATAATTGCCACTAAAGCAAGGAGGCATAGTTATGTTGGTTATCCCTAAAGAATTGGTGTACACGATTAGTTTGCAGTCCTTTTCGCTTTCATCATTATTTACGTTTGTTATTACGTGACGATACTTTGATAAAAAAAAATCAGCATGACTATTGCTATTTCGTGATGATCCAGCGATAAAGATTTCTCCATTGTTTATCCAGATGCTATTAGCATAGTCATTTGCATTTTGAACATCATTAATGATTGGATTATTACCAACTAATGAATCAATGGTTCCGTCTTGATTGAAAATGGCTATGCAGGC
>JBLIDJ010000038.1:0-21207 GCA_047634195.1 Flavobacteriales bacterium | reverse complement strand
AGAAGAGCTAAAAAGTAAAGTGTCGGCTATCATTGCTGACATGAATGCTGGACCAAGCGACATGGGGAAAGTAATGGGTAGAGCCAACAAAGAATTGGCTGGCAAAGCCGAAGGCAGACTTATTGCTGCATGCGTAAAACAATTATTGGCATAGGATTATTAGCAACCGTATGTTTTATCCCAAATTTGGGATAGTCAAAGCCTCGATTTAGATTCTAAATTGGGGTTTTTTGGGTTTTGGAATGTGTAAAAAAATCTTGCCACACTGTTAAATCCCTAAAAAATAAGCTGATTGACAAATAGTAATAAAAAAACCAGCCCTTCGACCAGTTTTTCTGAAATGAAAAACGCTCAGGGAACGGTTTTTTTGAAGTTCCCAAAATATCTGTTGCTAGTATTATGGTGAAATGCCGCGTGTAGAACAACTTTTTGATACGCTAGGACAAGCGGGGGATATTATTGATGAAATTGGCAATGTAGGACTGGCCTTCGAAAGACATTTTGTAAGCTTGTGCTGAGTCTATCGAAGTAGCAAGCTAGCTGCCTTGTTAATCCAAATTTTATCTTGTAAAAAAGAGTATTTGTTGAAGCTACTTTAGTATGGTTACACTTGCTAGATGTTCGAGAGTAGTTCTTTCTAATTTGACTGCATAAATGTTCATATTTCACAGAACTAAAGTCATTTCCCCACTTTATTTTAGATAAATATTCCTTGCAATTTTCATTGCTTTCAAAGTGTTCACAAAACCTAAGAGGTTTTGTCCTTTGAATATTTTCATGTAGCCTTTGTTTTTGGCGAAACTAATATATGTAAATATCTACTGAACTCTGTAATTAAATAATGTGTATTCCCAATAAAAAACAGGTAATAAAGGTCTCGTCTATGTTAAGAAATTACTCCTACGAAGGCGCTGTCATGCACTGTTTCATGAAGTTTATGTCAACTAAAAGTAACAATATATGATCATAGAAATACTGTGATTGAGAGCTTCGGTGATAAATTAAATACCCGTAAATAAAATAAAAATATCATGATAGAGTTATATGGGTCTATTCCTAAAACTACATACTCATGAGAACACTGATTTGTTGTTTATTTCTAAGTACATCGTTTTTGGGTTACGCTCAAAACATTACTGTGTCTTATAACAGTGTCATGTCAGGCCGAAACCTCACAGCTACCTATGACATTGTTAAAAATAACCATGAGTTTAACATGGGTTTAGGGCTTAATATTAATTGCATAAACCCTCCTAACAATCAAGCAAGTCTTTATTACAATAACTTATACGCTATAATGGCGTTTCACTTTATTAATGTTAATTTTTCTTACCAATATAGGGTACTACATCGCTTAAAGAACATCCAAGCTTTTGTGTTTTACGATTTGCAAGCCAAGTATGCTCCTCCAAGAAACGAGATTGTTTCTTGGATCGACCCCAATGGCCAAGCCGCAGATAATGCTCAGCAAAGTTTCTTTTTACATAGTGAAGAAATTGAGCACGATCCTGTGACATGGTTGGAAAACACTGTAGGAATAGGCTATAAAGTAAATGTGACGGATAAAATATACCTTAAAAACAAACTAGGATTAGGTGTTACCTATTTGTTAGGGTATGATTGGCGTTTGACAAATCAAACGCACGAATTCGATCGTTCAGCTTTACGGTATGATTACCTTTTTGGTGGTATTATTAGTGTTGGAGTTGGGTATTCTTTTTCTAATTAAGTTTCTTAGAAACATTAAGCATAAAAACTAGAAAATCTATTTACTCTTTTTACCCCATTGCACCCTAAATTCTACGCGCCTGTTCAACAATCGTCCTTCGTCGGTAGTGTTGTCGGCAATAGGGCTTACCTCGCCATAGCCCATCGTAGATAGTCGATTTTTAACTCCACCATATTTTACAATTAAGTCAGCTACTTGTTTGGCCCTGTTTTCTGACAGTTGTTGGTTGTAACTTTCCGACCCAACATTGTCGGTATGACCAATGATGACCAAAGTTGCTTTGGAGTAATCTTTTAAAAACTGTACCACCTGAACGATTCTTTTTTCAGTGTCTTTCACAATTTCGGTTTTGTCAAACAAAAAGTTGAATTGCGGCAAACTAATATTGTCGAATTTATCTTCTGCTTCCGTTTTGGTGTCCTCTGTTACTTTGGGTGTTTTTATCAGCTGAGTATTATTGATGCTTACTGCTGGTATTTTGTTAGACAGGTTTACAAGGGTAGGTGTCTCACCCGATATAAGCACAGGGTTTTTACTAACCATGACAGGGTTGGTGGTGTTCAATCGGTTGTCGAATGAAACTTCCAACGAATCGGCATTGCCCGCAGGAGGGCAAATTTTTAATTGATGGATTTGAGCCCCTTCATATCCTGTTTTGAACCCAATGTTGTAATAGGTGCTAGCTCGTTGGTAGATGTCTTGAAATACCCATGCAAAATCGGCTGCATTGGCTACCGTATAAAAACCACCTTGTGTACGATGTGCAATGTTTTTGAGAAAGGCAGTGTCCACTTCATCGCCATAGGCAATGGCATATACTTTTACGTGGTTGGCTTTTGCATTGGCAATCACCTTGCTTAATTTTATCCTTGAGCTGATGTCTTTGCCGTCGGTTAAAATAATAATGGCTCGTTGCGATACGTTGGCGTGAAATTTTATTTGTTGCACGCCTTCATTTATTGCTTCTAGCAAGGCAGTTCCTCCGCCCATTTGTTCAAACTTAATAGCGTGTGCATCTTCTGTTAAAAGTTCTTTATTGGTCCTTAATGGCCCCTTAGATACCCGATGATCATACTTTATGATGCTCATCAAATCTTCAGGTCGTTTCTTTTGAATGAGCGAAATAATGCCCTTGTTCAACTGTCTCGCGCGCTGTTTACCCATAGAACCACTAAAGTCTACACCAACAGCAATAGCCATCGGGTCGCCCTCTTGTGGCAAATACTCGGTTACTTCAAACACATCTTTGTTTTCTATCTTTCCATCTGCTTTTTGCACAGAAAGCTTACACCAAATGTGTTTCCATTTGGGGTCGGATGCTCCGTAATATAAATACCCGTTTTTGTCTTGCAGCGTTACTTCAACACCTGTTCTGTCGCCACCCTCAACGGTTTTGAAAACAATGTGTAACGAATCTCCCGCACGTGCCTCCGAGATGTGTTTTATGCCCACAATTCTGTTTTCACTTGCACCATACCCATCCGTGATGAGCTCTTCTTGTTTGTTGGTTTTGTTGAGCCCAAACCAAGTTACTTTTAGCGGGGACTCTGATAAATCTACTTTCCCTATCTGTGTTTTATTGGTGACTAAGGCTAGCTTGTTTTTTGCATCAACAAGTAAGCCGCTACAAGAAGCTAAGGATTGTTGTGAGTTATTATCACCTAAGCCTAAAAACTTGACTCCATTTGTTTGATTTTCGAAAGAAAGGGTTTGTCTGGATTTGGATTCTCGCTCTGTTTTTAACCAGCCAGTTGGCTTGTGCAATAAGGAATATTGCTTTTTTCTGGTCCGTATGTTTAATGTGTTGTCCATTTCATAATGCGTAAAACGATCATCATCCATTTCAAACCTAAAAAGTGTTTTTTCTTGTTTGATGTCTAGCACATAACAATAATGTTTTCTGTTGGAAACCACCGGAACAAACAAGGTGCTACCGTCCTCGCTGCTGAATGCTTTGGATATTTGAATAGCACCCAACAATTCATACGACCTGCTTCCCTTCAGTCGGGCTTTGTTGTTCAGCTTTTTTAAATATTCTCGAATAACAATGGATATGTTCAGTTTTGCAATCCGGTCAAAGTTGGGCAGCTGATAGGCGTAACAAGTGCCACTTTCTCCAACTTGGGAAATGGTAACCAGCACGTTGTTTTTTTCGCTGTAAGAAAAATAATCAGCTTTCAGTTTTTTAATATATCGTTCATTGTTTTGATGAAAAAACAGCAACTCGTTTTGTTGCGTATGCACCAACAATTGATCGTCGTTGACTGTGCTTAATAGTTGTTTGCAGCCGTTTTTTGAGCCAAGTTTGTACGTGAAATCAATTGCACCTGTTGTGGTGTTAATGGCTTGTACTGCACAGCAGCTGCTCACATAAACTTGAGAAACGGCATCTGAAAAACCAACCACATCTTCGTTCGAAATTGTTTGCAACACTTTCTGTTCCGTCACGGACCATATCACCGTTGATTCATTGGTTCTTACGGCTATCACATGGCCGTATGTGTCGGTGCTAATGTCCACAATTAAATTACCCACTTTGAGTAATTGATTAATGGTGCCCAATAAATTCCCTGATGAAACATCGACCACTTTTAAGGTCAAGGTTTCGTGTTGTTTGAAACTTTCTTTGAGTGGTAAGTTACCAAACACACTCACTATTCCTTTCGGATGTAAGTAAGCCATTTGACCATAGGATAGCATTTGAAAAACAACTAACCCAATACATGTCAATCCTTTTTTTATGCTATTCGACTCCAACTTGCTTTCTTTTTATATAATTTATTGAGGTGCGCATGCATGATCAAATTTTTATCCAGTTTTAACTCAGGGTCTTCATCCAATATTTTTATCGCATCTTTTCTCGCTTTTTCCAAAATAGCGTCATCTCTCACTAAATCTGCAATTTTTAAATCTAACAAGCCAGATTGTTGTGTGCCCATAATGTCGCCAGGGCCTCTCAGCTTCAAATCAACTTCCGATATTTGAAAACCATCGGAAGTGTCAACCATGGTTTTAAGGCGTTGTCGTGCTTCTTTGCTTAGTTTGTTGCCAGACATTAATATGCAATACGATTGGTCTGCGCCACGACCCACTCTACCTCTTAGCTGGTGCAATTGTGACAAACCAAAACGTTCGGCACTTTCAATAATCATGACGGAAGCGTTTGGTACATTCACCCCAACCTCTATAACGGTGGTTGCCACCATAATATGTGTTTTGCCTTCAGCAAATTGTTGCATTTCATAATCTTTGTCGGCAGGTTTCATGCGTCCGTGCACAATGCTCATCCCGTATTTAGGCAAAGGGAATCGTCTGCTAATGCTTTCATAGCCATCCATTAAATCTTTGTAGTCTAATTTTTCAGACTCTTCAATGAGTGGATAAACCACATAGATTTGTCGGCCTAGTTTTATTTGTTCATCCATAAAACCAAAAACAGATAATCGGTGCGAGTCGAAACGATGTGAGGTACTGACGGGTTTTCTGCCTGGAGGCATTTCATCAATCACCGACACATCCAAATCGCCATAAACGGTCATAGCCAAGGTACGAGGAATAGGGGTTGCTGTCATGACAAGCATGTGGGGCGGGGTAGTATTTTTTTTCCAAAATTTAGCGCGCTGTGCCACACCAAAACGATGTTGTTCGTCAACAATGGCCAAACCTAAGTTTTTGAATTTCACCTTATCTTCCAGCAAGGCATGTGTGCCTATCAGCAATTGTAGCTCTCCGGATTCTAGTTGTTCATGAATGACTCTTCGCTTTGCTGTTTTACTAGACCCTGTCAATAGTTGAATGTTTATCCCAAGCTCTTCAGCAAAGCCAGATAAGGATTGCAAATGTTGGTTGGCTAGTATTTCTGTGGGTGCCATCAAACATGCCTGAAAACCATTATCTAAAGCGACTAGCATGCTCAAGAAAGCAACCAATGTTTTGCCACTTCCCACATCGCCTTGTATCAACCTGTTCATTTGAGCACCCGTGTTCATGTCTCTTCTAATTTCTCTCACCACTCTTTTTTGAGCATTGGTTAGTTCGAAGGGTAAATGTTTTTCGTAAAAGCGCATGAAATAGTCACCCAAGTTGGTAAACTTAAATCCTTTGACATGCTGTTTTACCAGTAGTTTTTGCTTAACCAAAAGCATTTGAAGAAAGAGCAACTCTTCGTATTTCAACCTTGTTTGTGCGCGTTTTAGGTTTTGATGATTGGAAGGGAAGTGTATTTGAGAAAAAGCTTCTTTTCTGCCCAACAGTTTATTCTCTTGTAAGAGGTGGTAAGCTAGAATTTCAGGGATGGTTTCTGAGATTTCAAGCAACAATTGTTTCATGAGTTTTTCTATACCTTTGCTGTTTAAACCATACCTGTTCAGTTTTTCGCTAGCATGATACACAGGTTGCAAAGCACCTTTGGCATAAATGCCTTGTTCGTCGTATAGTTCTATCTCTGGGTGGGCGATATTAAATTTCCCGTTGAATAAGGTAGGCTTTCCAAATACCAAATATTCTTTGCCTTCTTGCAAGCCACTTTTCACCCATTTCACTCCCTTAAACCAAACTAACTCAAGCGTGTTTGAGCCATCATGCAAAATAGCTCTAAGTCTTTTTTTGTGACCTGTGCCTATTTCCTGAATGCTTTTGACAAACCCTTTTAGCTGAATCATAGGCATGTCGGCAGCTAGCTCAGCTATTTGGTAACATTTAGAACGATCGATGTGTCTAAATGGAAAATAGTGCAGTAATTGTTGATACGTATAAATGCGTAACTCCTTGTTTAATAACTCGGCCCGCTGTGGGCCAACACCTTTCAAAAAGGTGATAGAAGTATCCAGCAGTTGATTCATATGGCTAAGAAAAGAACAACAAAACTGTAAATCAATAAATTTCTGCTAAAAAGCATGTGTAATACCTGTTTTAACAAAAAAGCTGTTTAAAATGTAAGTTTCCTCCACATTTTAAACAGCTTTCGTATGCTACTCTATTTATTAAAAGATTACTCTTTTACCAATCGCAACATGGTGCTTTTACCATTTTGAATGATGGATACTAAATAAACGCCAGATTCTACTGAACTTATATCAAGTGTACCTTCATCTAACAGTTTAGTATTCGAAATATGTTTTCCATCAACACTGAATAAAGAAACTTCCAATAGCCCAGAACCTGAAATGTTGACTATGTCACCATTCGCTGGATTTGGATACATCGAAATGGGATTTTGCTCCACAGTGTTTGTTTCAAAACCTGAACCGATAGGTTCAGACAAACAAATGTCGAATGTGCCCGCATCAATTCCACCGCCATTCCATACTTGAAGCATGTACTCAGTGTTTACAGTCAAATTGTTCAATGCTGTGTTGGTGACAATGTTAAACGTGTTACAATCGATGGCAGTACCATCGCAACTTTCATACAGGGCATAAGACATTGGGCCGGCTGAATTTAAGGTCATGGTCATGATTACAGAAGTTAAATTACCAGAATTAAACGAATACCAAACGTCTGCTATTCCAAGATTGGTCTCGCATTCATTCGCTTGCATTGCCAAGTCAGCACAAATATTACTTCCTGCTGTTGCATTACATTCTGTTTGGGGGGCAATAGTTAATGAAGTAGCGTTTGCACAATCATCATTTTCTGGTTCCTGACAAGGAGCGTTGCAACTTACATTTAGTACATAATTAGCACTTACCGCCTCAGCACCTGAAACAAAAATGAGGTAACTAACATCTAAGCTAGTGTTGAAACTCAATTTAGATCTATTGAAGCTACAATCCGCAGAGTTATCATTTCCAGCTACACAGGTGTATGCTTCGCAAGAACCTTCAAAAACCATTAATCGAGTATTGTAGTTTGAAGCACATAACGAAAGTGTAATTCTATCGCCTGTGCCAGTATGAGAAAACCATACACCAGGTGTGATAGAACTTGTTCCACATTGTCCTTCAGGATTCCCAAGTTCAGTGGCATTAACAATAGAGCCATTGTACGTTTGTCCACATTCTACAGCTGTTGCGCCACTGCATAAGTCATTACTTGGTGGTGCACTAAAGTTTGTTGTTTGATTATTAGGCCCTACGTTACCTGTTTGAACGCTATAACCACAATCTTCTTGTATGAAAACAGAATAAGTTGTGCCTGGAGTTAAATTATCAATCAAAACAGCATTTTCTTCACTAGAAACACCATTAAGGTTGAAACCACTTCCTGGAATAAAACCAACTACTCCATATTCGATATCATAATTAACACCAACATTACTAGAAGCCCAGTTGAATTTAAAAGACGTGTTTGTCACTTCTGTAAAGTCAATATTAGTTGGGTTGTTACATGTTGGCGTATAGGTGAAATCAAACGCAAAGGCATCTGGAGACCATCTATTATCCCATTCGATATAATAACGACTTCCTCCGATAACGGATAAATTTGAAATGGTCGATGCATATCCATCAAGTAGTCCGCAAGCATCATCATTGGCAGCTACTTCATTTAAATTAGAACACGTCCCCGAATTAATCCAGAGCCTTGAATCAGTAGCATTAATACCTCTTCCGCAGGCCGAAATAGTCATTTCGCCGTTTCTTGGAGCATCAAAATAATACCAGTCGGCATGCGTAGCTCCAGTGCAATGAAAGCATCCATTACCGTCGGAAGGACCATCGGCATTATAAGTTGCATTTGTAGCGATTTGTTGAGCGTCTTCACAAGAAACGCCTTGTGCTGATAACGTGATTGCACAGAGCATGAATGCCGATGAAATCAATCCTTTTTTTAGTAATTGGTAGTGTTTATGCATAGCTTGTAGTTTAATTAATTTCAAAGTATGCAATTTAACTATTATTGATAAGGCTTTATCGATGGACAAATAATTAAATTAAATGTAGGTACATTAAATGTTTATACATACATTTGGCGTATGAAAATTGAGCAAGCCATAAAAAGTTCGTTTGTAAATGACAACCAAAAAGCAATGGTGAACGTCTTATACACTGCTGCTTGGGTTGGCCAAAGGCAGCAAGAATTTTTTAAGCCATTCAAAATTACCTTGGCTCAATATAATGTGTTGCGAATTTTGAAAGGTCAACACCCCAATCCAATTTCGGTTGCTGAGGTAATTAATAGAATGATTGATAAATCATCGAATGCATCACGTATCATTGATAGGCTTGAAAAGAGAAGATTAGTAACCAGGCATGTTTGTAAAAAAGATAGAAGGCAAGTAGATGTGCTTATTTCCAGTGAAGGCCTGAAGTTGTTGGAAGAAATGAATCCTTCACTGCAAACAATGGAACAAAGTTTGATAGGATTAAATGCAACGGAATTAACCGAATTAAACAATTTATTAGATAAATTTAGAAACCAAAAAAAATAAATACATATGAAAAAGTCTATTTCAATTATTGCAGCCATGGCAATTGGCTTTGCTGCATTGGCAGGTGGTGAAAAAACACCTATTAACAAAGAAAAAACAGTTGTTCACTGGGTTGGTAAAAAAGTAACTGGTCAACATAGTGGCTTTTTGAATGTAGCCTCTGGATACATTGTGGTAGAAAATGATGAATTTACGGGAGGTTCTTTCAAATTGGATATGAGCAGTCTTACTGTTACTGATTTAAAAGATGCCAAAATGAATGGCAGTTTAACAGGTCACTTAAAATCTGCTGATTTCTTCTCTGTTGAAGAAAATCCTTACGCTGATTTTATCATCACTTCAGTTTCTAAGTTAGAGAAACTTGGAGAAAATGGCGAGAACTATTCTATCAAAGGAGATTTGACGATTAAAGGAATCAAAAATGAAATCTCTTTCACTTCAAAAGTGACGGTGAAAGGACATGATGTTACCGCACAAGCTAACTTTAGTATTGATAGAACCAAGTGGAATGTCAAATATGGTTCTGGCTCATTTTTCGACGATTTAGGAGACAAAATGATCTATGATGACATTGACTTAAATATTGTGTTGAAAGCAAACGATAAAAAATAAGGAAGATTTTTGCTAGTTAATCATTAGCAAGAAAATTATTAAACCACATTAGCATTTTTGTTGATGTGGTTTTTTTATGCGCGATTATTTTTTTGCAAATATGTCATCAACTCTTAGCTGTTCATAAAAGCTCAGGCACTAGATTAATTCATCTTAATTTTCCATTAATTTTGGGATATGTTAGAAAAACGAAAATTCATTAAGGTGCATCCAAGGTTTAGAAACCGATACTTTATTGCTTTATATGTTTTTGCTTTTTGGTTGATGTTTTTCGACAACATGAGCTTCTGGGATTTGATGGGATATAAATCTGATGTTAAGAAATTGGAAAAAGAAAAAGCGATTTACGAAGATAAAATCCTACATGCTAAGACCAATTTAAACGATCTCACCACCAACATGGACAATTTGGAAAAGTTTGCCCGTGAGCAATATTTCATGAAAAAAGATAATGAAGATATTTTTGTGATTGTTGATCAGAAGTAAAGATCAAACTTGGAAGTTGCTTATTTAGCGATATTCATAAGGTGTTTAACAAAAAAATCCTGTCAAGTATTGACAGGATTTTTAGTTTGTTACCTCATGTAACTTCTTGTGGGCCCACCTGGGCTCGAACCAGGGACCCCTTGATTATGAGTCAAGTGCTCTAACCAGCTGAGCTATAGGCCCGGGACAAATTGTCCGATCGGGGTGCAAATGTAGTAGTTGGCAAACAAATACACAACCCTAAAATTTACTATTTATGAAATTTTCTGTTTAGGCAAACTGAAATAATTCGTAAAGCCCTCATTCTCTTTATAATCCGTCCAAAATTTACCTTCATAAATAGCAATAATTTTTTTTGAAATCTTCAGAAATAGCTGGTTTTGTATTCATCAACTCAGCTTGTTGACCAGTCCATTGTGTGTTTTCCATCAGTGGGTAGGTGTCTTGAATGGAAAACTCGATATACGTTTCATCAATGCCATGCTTAATGAATGACCTTTCTTTGATTAGATAATTTCAACCTATTTATGGTTTCTAATTTAGCCCCACATAGGTTCGGAGTGTTATTTTAAATTTCAAATAATACATTTGAGTTATGAAATATAAGAAGTTGAACTTAGAAAAAAAAGCTTAAAATCATCGCAAGTTATGAAGAAATAGGCGTTGTAGAAACTTGCCGTATGCGCAAGACAAAATCACCAATCAAATAAGTATCCACAATCAATTTGTGTGAACATCTCACTATCGATAAAAATCTTAACTCAACCTTATATGTTCGTATAGTAAAGAGATAAAAAAAGTTGGCATCGAACTTTTTGCAGAAAGTGAATACACAAAAGGTCTTTTGTTTATCAATGATTTAGAAAGCTCTACGCAAAATCCCCAACAATCTGTTGGGTTTGAAATTGGCAATAGAAATACCGATAAATTTGATTTCTATGTTGGGACGGAAGTTGCCGAT
This sequence comes from Flavobacteriales bacterium, assembly GCA_047634195.1. Lineage (GTDB taxonomy): Bacteria > Bacteroidota > Bacteroidia > Flavobacteriales_D > Luteibaculaceae > JBLIDJ01. The sequence continues at coordinate 10,050 of JBLIDJ010000038.1, read as the reverse complement.
AATAGAATGTTGTACGAAAATAATTTGTCGCGCAACAATAGGGGGTATCAATACAACATCAATGCAGATTTAAGCTTCGATATTACCGAGATATGGTCTTTTGAAAGTATTTATGAATATACGATTTATAAAAATAATGTGTTAGCCAATCAGTCTTTCCCCATGTTGAAAAGCAAACCTTTCTAGGTTCATGATGAAAAATGATAGGAGAGAGCTAAAACTATCTGTGTTTGATGCCTTGAACAAAAACAGGGCAATCAATTACAGAAACAATCTTAACCACACTCAAACATCACAAACCAATGTGTTAAATCGATCTGTGATGTTTTCGTTTATGTATTTTTTGTCCAAACTCGGGAAATCAAATATGGACATTAAAGGTCATATGAGATAGACAGAGAGATAAGAAAAAGGGAGAGGAATAACTTTACGAGGTCATTACCCCATGGTGTGATAAACGTTTTGTACATCGTCGTCTTCTTCCAGTTTCTCTAGCAGTTTGTCAATATCGGTTTCTTGTTCTTCGGTTAGTTTAATGGTATCATTCGGTATTCTTTCAAATCCTGAAGTAACTATTTCAATGCTTTTTTCTTCCAACACTTTTTGGATATTACCGAAATTTTCGAAAGCGCCATAAATGATGATATGTTCGTCTTCAACAAATACGTCGGTGGCGCCAAAGTCAATTAACTCAAACTCTAATTCTTCAAGTTCATGGTCTGCTAAGTCAATTTTGAAATTGCAGGTATGCTCAAACATAAAAGAAACAGATCCAGAAGTTCCTAAGTTACCATCACATTTATTGAAATAACTTCTAACACTAGCTACGGTTCTGTTGGTGTTATCGGTAGCAGTTTCCACTAAAACAGCAATTCCGTGCGGGCCATATCCTTCGTAGATAACTTCTTTGTAGTCGCTGGTGTCTTTGTCGGTTGCTCTTTTTATGGCTCTAGCAACATTGTCTTTGGGCATGTTGGCACTTTTACAGTTTTGTATCACTGCTCTAAGCCTTGAGTTAGAATCTGGATCAGGGCCACCTTCTTTTACGGCCATCACAATGTCTTTACCAAGTCTGGTAAATGTTTTGGACATGTGTGACCAACGTTTCATTTTTCTTTCCTTCCTAAACTCAAATGCTCTTCCCATGTGCTAAAAAATTTATTGGTTGCAAATATATCTATTTACCTTTTTTCTTTTTAAAATTCCAGTTAACAAATGGTCTACTTTTATTGCCAATCACGTTCCAAAACCCAATTTGTACACCTATAAATTCTTCACATCTATTAAATGCTGCAATCTGTAAACCTTTCCCTTTTGTTGTTCTGTTCACAACTCCTGCTATTGCTACTCCTTTAAATACATAAGAGAAATTATTTAATCCAGAGAGCGTAAAGCCATACTGCTCGTGAACCACCGTGCTTATTAATCCAATATTAGCTCCTTTTAGAATTGCGCGCTGATTAGTGCCAATCAAACTGACATTAAAGCCTTTTACAATGAGCTCAGTGTTATGGGCAAGGTTTTTACCATAGTAGTTTAAGTCATCAGCAAAAGGGCCAAATCCGCCACTGTTTGCTAGTTTAAGCACCGCATGTGGGTTGAATTCGATATTCATACCTTTTATTAGCAAGCTGTCTTTAAGGTTATGCCTGTAGTTTTTGTAATTGTTGGCGTTTAAACCAATTGCTACTCCTTTTATTTCTTCAACTTTATTGGGGGTAAACCAAATTCCATATCGCTTGGTGTATGAGTTGTTAACTTTTTTGGTTCTTTTTTTCCTTTTCTTTAAATCTGATTCATACAGAAATATCTCGTCATTTTCTTGGTACAAATATTTAATTCCACCAAAAGTAAGGTAAGGGATAAGCTCAAATGTTGTGGTGTCTTTTTTGTAAATAGATTTTCGTATGCTCGGGAGCATACAATCAGTGTTGCCGGTTTCGTAGGTTAAAGAATAATTTCTTAGATCTATATCAGAATACCAATCAATATTTTTTTCGCTTATCAAAAATAGCCGTTGCAAGTCTCCAAAAGCAATGTTGGTGTCAATAGCGTTGGTAAACGGTTTTTTGACAGTCAAGTGTGTTTCATTGAAATCGACCACTTGCCAAGTGTTTTTGGTGCCGTCTTGTAAACTAAGGTTGTAAATGCAATTTCGATAGACGTAAAACCCATTTTTATCCTGAGTTTTCATATTGTCTTTAATTACGAGCTCGCTTCCTTTTTTTAAAGCTAATAGGTGACCACAAGATTGCGCTATTGTATGGGATTGAATGAATAGAACGGATGTGCATACTAAAAGGATACTTAGTTTCATGTGGTATAAATTATTGAGCAAGGTTGCTGGGATGTTGCTGGGTAAGCTATTAAGTGGTCTCACCCATCAATTTAATAAGCCGTTTCAAGGTCGTTAAGCTTACAGGCCAAAATTAAAAACTACCCCGAAGATTAAGCCACCAGGACTGAGGCTTCTAAGCATTATTTTTGATTCTTCCGTTAACTTTTTCTTATTTCGTAACTCGTAATTGTTTGGTGTAATGTTAACAGCAAGGCCAGTATGCAGCGTGAGTTTAGATTTTTTACCAATTTTCCAGCTGTAATTATATATAAGATTAACTGATTGTCCGGGTTGTAAATCTATTTCCGCTTCATCTGATTCAGTAGGGAAAATAAATCCAGTTTGCTCAAACTGAAGCTCGCTATTATAATCTATATTGCCTAAAGCGTATGAAAATCCAAAACCAACACTGCTTTTTAATCCAAATGGGTTTTTATTAAAGAGTATGGTTCCCGTTAGTTTAGAGCCCCAAGAGCCATAGCCTGCAGCACCTGAAAAACGAACCATTTGAGTGATAGGTACTTCTATGTACATCCCAAGTCCTCCACCAGGAGCATTGATGCCAGTTCCTATTCCTACATACAGGCGAGGAGTCTCAAAATGGGTATCACCAGAGGCTTGTGCGAAAATGGAAGTATTGAGTGTGGTAAGTATTACAACAAGTAAAAGGGATGTGATAGACAATCTATTTTTCATAACATGCTGAATAATGAACGATAAATATAAATTTAAGAAAGGAATTTCGCTAATTTTTCTTAATAATCAGCAACTACAAATACATATAGTTTATTTGAATATCTTTTGATCCGTTTGTGCTGTTTTTAGTTGGTCAATTTCTTTTTTCAAATTTTGAATTACCTCACGCTGCATGTTCACGAGTTCTTTTAGTATATGCAATTGATCGTTGTCTTCGTATGGTTGATCGGTTTCTTTTACCTGTTTTTTTTCGTCGCTTTGTTTATAAAAAAGAGGTTTTTCAAAATCAATAATCTGTTGCACATCCATTTCAAGAATTTCAGCAATTTTCAATAGTTGTTCAGCAGTAAGTCTAGTCCTGCCATTTTCTATTTGACTATATGAAGCTCGTGATAAACCAATAGAATCGGATAAATATTCTTGCGTAAAACCTTTCAGTTCTCTTAATACTCTAATGTTGTTCATCAAGCTTTCTACCATACCTGAAATGTATCGCAAAGAACAGTAATCTTGTAGCAATAAAATCAATCAACATGGTGGTAATAATGGCGTTTAGCGATTTCTTAACCAACTAATAGACACTAAAACCAACAATTAGGTTTGGTAGGTAGATAATGTCAATATAATTAGCGCTACATAACTTATTTCAAGCGTGAACATATTTGCCGTATTCCTTGTCATGGAAGGGGAAAAGGCAACCATAGAGTATCTCTTTTGTCGGTTAGTATACCGACATCAAAACTGGTGAATTTTGTTGAAAATTCACCTATCTTAATAGTATTTGTTGGTTCATTAACTTGACGATTATTTATCAGAAGAGTCGAGGAATATCTTGATACTAATTTTCCTTGACTATAAATAGCAAATACATGAAGTTTTTTGAAGCTATTGTTTTTAACGGATATGATACTTTTCTTTCCGTTTTCCGATGTTGTTACGTTTACTTTAATGAGGTATTGTTCAATCGAATCATTCAAATTAGTAATAACCTTGAGTTTTTTTCGAATGAGATTGCTGTTTTGTGTAAAATATTGTTTGTAATTACCCCTATAGGAAAGATCTTCGACCAAACACGATTTCCATAGCTCAGCTTTTTCAAATGTATTTTCAAAAAAAGATGAAAGAAATTTAGGGTCGTAGTAATAGCTCAGCCAATGTAAATATTGAGATACAAAGGCTTCATCTTTAAAAAACAAACTGAACCAACTATCCGCATAAATGCCATAATACAAGTCAAGCCTCCATCTGTTGTAAATGATGTCGTCGAAAGGCCAACCACTAGCCGCATCGTATGCGATAAGAGCTACTTTGTTGATGTCAGCATCGTAATAAAATCGAATGTTTTTCCACATTAACCCATGTTGCGCGCCTGCCAGATCAATTAGTGCAAATAGTTTGGCGGTGGCATTGAGATCAAATGTTTCTTCGACAGTTGCTTGTTCATTCCTATACTCGTTGAGCATTGTTTGAGCAAGCAAAAACTGTTCTGTTAACACACTGTCTTTAAATACTTTTTTTTGCCGGAAGACTTCAATATTTGCTATATGGAATAAGTCACTATTCGACTATTTTTTAAGGGTGTTGTTCAATAAACTTTGATTTATGAGAATGTTTTTATCAAACTTCAAAATGGGAGAATTCACTTGATGATTGCTTGTTAAAAGTGCGGAGTCAAACGATTGCTCTAACGCATAGACACCTTTAAAACGGTTATTGTCGTTAAATTCAACAAATTGATATTGTAAACCTACAAATCCTTCTTGCTTTAGTAGCTCGTGAAAGTACCACTCGTACAAACCTCCTTTTGTGCCAGGAGCTTGTAGAGAAAAAGTATGCATTCCCAACAATTTCTTACCCTCCTTTACATAACATCGAAACGACCATTTCTCGCTTCTTCTATGATCGTTGTAATCTCCTTTTAACCTAAATTTAACAGATAAAGTGTCTTGGTTAAAAATGATTTCCCCATCAAATTTTATTTTTTCATATGACGAAAGAAAACCCTTTTTAAGTGTAGAGTCTCTAAGCGATGTTATTTGCTGCGCAGTAGACTCGGAATAAATTAAATCCAGTTTGAGCGGACTAATTTTACGTTTGATAAACATGTTGGGTAATTCACCTTTAGTGAGTTGCTTAATGCTTTTTTACCCTTGTTATGACAGGTTCTTTGTATTCAAAAATAGTTGCGATAGATTGTCTTAACAAAAACACTCCCAAACCCATGGAGAGAATTATTATACTCACGTATTTGAGAGAATTCTTCAAGTTGATGTGTCTTGAATTTGGGTTTATGAAATGTAAGCTAACAAAAAAAGGCTGTCTAACAATGAAGTTAAGACAGCCTTTTCATAAAAATATTAAGAGTTAGCTTATGCTAATACTTCTTTTACTTTGTCAGCAGCTTCTTGCAACAAAACGGCAGAATGAACTTTCAAACCTGAATCGTCAATCAATTTTTTGGCTTCAACAGCATTAGTTCCTTGTAGTCTAACAATTATTGGAACACTAATGTCACCAATGTTTTTGTATGCATCTACAACACCTTGAGCAACACGGTCGCATCTTACAATACCACCAAAAATGTTTACTAAGATTGCTTTTACATTATCATCTTTCAAAATGATACGGAAAGCCGTTTCAACACGTTTAGCATCTGCGGTACCACCTACGTCTAAAAAGTTAGCAGGACTTCCACCAGAATACTTAATAATGTCCATGGTAGCCATTGCCAATCCAGCTCCGTTTACCATACAACCAACATTACCATCAAGTTTTACATAACTCAATCCAGCTTCACCAGCTTCAACTTCTGTAGCATCTTCTTCCGAAGTATCTCGCATAGCTGCATAAGCAGGATGACGATACATAGCATTGTCGTCCAATGTTACTTTAGCATCAACAGCGATAATTTTATCATCTGATGTTTTCAACACCGGGTTGATTTCAAACATAGAAGAATCACACCCTTCGTAAGCACGGTAAAGAGAAGCAATAAATTTGCCCATTTCTTTGAATGCTTTGCCACTAAGACCTAGGTTAAAAGCAACTCTACGACACTGAAATCCTTGAAGACCAACACGTGGGTCAATTTCTTCTTTGAAAATTAAATGTGGAGTTTCTTCTGCAACAGTTTCGATGTCCATTCCACCTTCTGTAGAATACATGATGATGTTTCTACCAGAAGAACGATCCATTAAAACAGAGACATAAAATTCAGAAGGCTCACTATCACCAGGGTAATAAACATCTTCTGCAATCAATACTTTGTTTACTTGTTTTCCTTCATCACTTGTTTGAGCAGTAACTAAGTGTCCACCTAAAATTCCTTTTACGGTCTCTTCAATTTTGTCAATGCCTTTTGCCAAAACAACACCACGAGATCCTGTTTCAGTAACATTTCCTTTTCCTCTACCACCAGCATGGATTTGAGCTTTCACTACAAACCAACTAGTTCCAGTTTCTTCAGCTAATTTTTTTGCTGCTGCTACAGCATCTTCTACTTTGTCAACAACAACACCACGTTGTGTTTGTACGCCAAAGCTAGATAATATTGATTTTCCTTGATATTCGTGTACGTTCATCAGGTTTAATTTTAGAGGGCAAATGTAGTGGGTTTACCTTACTTTTCAAAAGTTGTAAAGCGGTAATGTTAAAGGATTTGTGAAATCAATTGATCGATGCTCAATCCTGCTGCTTCTGCTTTATAGTTTCTTACTACTCGGTGGCGCAAAATAGGATGAGCAACAGCCTTAACATTCTCTATGTCAGGAGAATATTTCCCCTGCAATAAAGCATGGCATTTTGCTGCTACTATTAAGTATTGTGAAGCACGAGGTCCAGCTCCCCAGTTAAAATACTCATTGGCTTGACTGCTTGCTCGTTCAGCATTAGGTCTTGTTTTATGAGATAAATTAACAGCGTATTCTATCACATTATCTGCAACAGGTATTTTTCTTACCAGCTGCTGTAAGGAAACAATGTCTTCGGAAGTAAGAACAGCATTTACGGTGTTAAAAACACCACCAGTAGTCGTTTTCACTACTTCCATTTCTTCTTCAAAAGAAGGGTAATCTACCCAAATATTAAACATAAAACGATCGAGCTGTGCTTCTGGCAAAGGATACGTACCTTCTTGTTCTATCGGGTTTTGAGTAGCAAGTACAAAAAACGGGAAAGGTAGCTCATGTCTATGACCAGATGCAGTAACTATACGTTCTTGCATGGCTTCTAGTAAGGCCGATTGTGTTTTAGGAGGCGTTCTGTTTATCTCATCTGCCAAAACAACATTGGCAAACAAGGGTCCTTTCACAAACTGAAATTGTTTGTTTTGATCTAATATTTCTGAGCCAGTAATGTCTGAAGGCATTAGGTCAGGAGTAAATTGTATTCTATTAAAACTTAAGCCTAACGATTGTGCTATGGTATTGACAAGCAATGTTTTTGCTAAACCAGGAACACCTACTAATAAAGCATGACCACCACTAAAGATAGCAATAAGCACTTGTTCTATGACAGCATCTTGCCCAACAATTACTTGTTTTATTTCTTTTTTAAGTTGATCAATTTTCAATAAAAAATGTTCAACAGCAGCTACGTCTGAAGTATTGTTTTGTTCCGTCATGTTTTTTTACTTAAACCATTCGTTTTTAAAGGTACACGATTTAAAAGAATCATCAACTCTTATATACGTCGCGCCCATTGTCATTTTAGTCCATTCTTCCATGCTTTTTTGCTGTAGCTGGGAAGTTGCCACACTTTTAATAAGCAAATAGTCATCTTTTAAATTAGCTATGTGTGGCTCTGTTCTTGTAATTAATTGAATGATTCTGTAAGCTTGATTACCATCTGGGCCTTGCATAGACACGGGCTTCGAAATCTCACTAACTTCCATTTTGTCAATCGTAAATGCCAACTGAGCATCTACTGATTTCATGTCAAATTGAGTAGAACCATCGTCTGGGTTAACAATTTTACCACCATTGTTTTTAGTAGTTTCATCATCGCTAAATTTTGATGCTGCTTTTGAAAACGACAAACTATCGATTAAAATTAAATTGCTAATGCTATCAAGCATTTTTTCTGCGGCTATTAAGTCTTCTGATGTGTGCTTTGGTTTTAGTAAGATATGTCGTGCATTGTATTGGTCACCTCTTCGTTCTTTCAATTGCATTAAATGAAACCCGAATTGAGATTCAAATACTTCGGATAATTGACCTTCTTTTAAACGAGTTGCTACAGCATCAAATTCAGGGACAAACATTCCTTTACTGACAAAACCAAGGTCACCACCTTTGCTAGCACTTCCCGGGTCTTGAGAATAAAGTACGGCTAAACTGGCAAAACCTTTACCACCTTCAATTTGTTTTTTAAAATTGAGTAGTTTTTCACGTGTGGCCGTTTTTTCTGCTTGACTAATTTCAGGTTTAATAACAATCTGCGCCATTTCAACCTTGGCATTGATGTAGGGTAAACTATCCGTAGGAATGTTGTTAAAGAATGTTTGGATTTCACCAGGAGTAATTCTAACGTCAGCATTAATCTGTGCTTGCATACCTTGAATTCTAATCTGATCTTCAATTAAATCGTGAAATTCATCTTTTATTTCTAGGATACTTTTTTTGTAATATTCTTCTAGTTTTTCTTCCGACCCAATTTGAGATACAAAATATCGAATACGGCGTTCTAATTCTCCTTGTACTTGACTCTCGTTAACAACAATACTATCTACTTTTGCTTGGTTTACGAGTAATTTTTCAAGCAAAAGTTGTTCTATGATTAAACATTCTGTTTGTGTATTCATAGTCATGCCTTGTTGCTTGGCCTGTACCTTTTGAGCCTCAATGTCAGACTTTAACATAATTTCATTTCCGATAACAGCCATTACGCCATCAATCATCTTTTTTTCTTGAGCCATGCTGACTTGTACCATCAGACATGTTATTGCAATTAAAAACCCTTTATTCATTATTTTAATATATCTCAATTTCTTTGTTGTTGTTTGCTTTTGCGTATAAATCATACCTGATTTTTGTCAAAAGGTCCATTTTACGTTTGTTAATAATAGAATTTTTAATTCTTTCTTTTTCTATGGAAAGCGGAGACGGTTCACTAATTTTTAAATAGTCATGTATCTGAACGAGATAAACAAACTTTTCTTGCCTGATTTTCACGAATTTATTTTTGTATAAATAACGATCGGGATAATCACCCACTTCTAGTGGAACTTCTTTTAATACTTTGTTTAAATACAACCAATCATCACCATTGTCGAAATAAGAGCTTGTTGCATACTGCGTACAAAAGTCTTCGAGGTCTAAGTGGTCTTCAGGCCTAGATGATCGGAACAAACTTTCCGCTAAACCAAGATTGTTAAGCTCAGAGCTTAACTGAATAAAGCTTACACGAACTGCATAATCTTTTAATTTAAAACTTTCGTAATTAATATTGTAATACCCTTCAATTTCAGAATCTGTGATAGTAGTATCTAATTTTTGATTAATTAATTGAGATTCGTACGTGTATTTTAACAGGGAGTTTTTGTAATTGGTTAATTGCTTATCAAAGTTTTGTTTTTCTTCGGGAAGATTGTATTCTGCATTATAAACAATCGTTTGTTCTTTTACCCAATCATCAATAAATTTGCTAGCGGCTTTTGCGCTGTCAAGAGAGTTTGATTGTGTCGTAAAAGCGTTTACTAAATCGGATTTGTATAAATATTTATCATAAACTCTTGCCACAGGAGTTTCTTCAATTCCACCTTGTTGGTCACAACCTAACGACATGAGTGTTAAGAAAAGTAAAAAAGAAAATGATTTCATAAAGATGTGTTAAAAAAAGTCCCAATAATTATTGGGACTAATTTAGAGTTATTAATGACAACGAAACGAATCTCTTATTTGTGAATGCTATAAAGCACGTCTTTATTGACAGACACCTTGTGTTTTTCTTTCAATGAAATTAACCATTGCTGCTCAAGGTAGTCTTGATATGCGGCAGTTATTAATCCTTTAGCTTCG
>JBLIDJ010000037.1:0-21473 GCA_047634195.1 Flavobacteriales bacterium | reverse complement strand
ATCTCTTTTAAAATCTGGCGCTTTGATTGATTTTGAAGATGGTAGTAATGACAGCGGAAATGACTCCGGCAAAGAGATTGGCGACAATGGAGGAGATGAAGATCAAGATAAAGACGAGGCTATTGGAGACAATGGAGGAGATGATGATCAAGATAAAGATGAGGTTATTGGAGACAATGGAGGAGATGATGATCAAGATAAAGATGATAAAGCAGCTATGAAACTGTTTTAATATTTCAATAAACACCATTCTTGAAAAGAACTTTTAAATAAAAGTTCTTTTTTTTGTGTCAATTTTTTTTTACCTTTTATCACAAGTCTAAATCTAGGTAATTTCAAATATTTATCTCATGTCTAACAAATCATCAGATGCGCTATTTAAACTAATCAAATCTTTAAGTAAAGCAGAGAAGCGATATTTTAAAATATATACTTCTCGACACACTTTAGGTGAAGCCAATAATTATCATCAATTATTTGAATTTATTGACAAGCTAGAAGAATACGAAGAAGAGAGTATTTTGAAACATTTCAAAAACGAAGCTTTCATAAACAGACTATCCATAGCAAAAAGCAGATTATATGACGTTATCCTGAAAAGTTTAGATGGTTATTACGCAAACAGCTCTGTTGAAGCTAGGATAAAAAAAGAGGTGCATTATGTTGAGATTCTATATAAAAAATCACTCTACACTCAAGCTTCAAAACAACTAAGAAGTGTTAAGAAATTGGCTCTTAAAAATGAAAAATACTCTAGCTTAATAGAAATACAGGTATGGGAAAAATTGTTAATTGAAAAAGATAATTACGAAGGTGTTTCTAAAAAAAAATTAAACACAATCTTATTAAATGACGAAGATTATCTAACGAAAATAACATCGTTTTCAAGGCTTTGGAACATCAAAAGCATCTTGTTAAGACATTTGTTTACTAAAGGAAAAGCACGGAGTCGAGCACAGATAAAACAATTCAAAGAAATAATCGATAAAACATTAAACAAAATTAATTTTGACACCTTAAGTGAAAACAGCAAGTACCTGTATTACCATATCTACAGTGCCTATTATTTTGCTGTGAGCGATTACCAAAAAAGTTACGATTACTTGATTTTGAATGAAGAATTGATTCGAAACAACACGCATTTATTTAAAGAAGAACCCAATATATATGCGTCGGTTTTAACTAATTTAGTTTACATCTGTCAGCAACAGTTGAAAATCGAAGAAGCAATGTCGTATTTATTGATTTTGAGGAAATTGCCGGAAACACTAAAGGTGAAAAGCAATGAAGATCTTGATTTACGAATATTTGCAAGTACATACAGTATTGAATTAACGATGTATGCGATTACCGGTGAATTCAAAAAAGGATTAGATTTTCTTCCTGTTGTTGAAGAAGGGTTGAAGTTATATGACAATAAACTAAGCGCAATCCGTAAAGCTTCCTTTTATTTTAATATTGCTGTATTACATTTTGGTGTTGCAGACTATAACAATGCGCTAAAATGGCTCAATAGATTGTTGAATGATATTGACATAGATCAAACGGAAGATTTACATTGTTTTGCTCAAATGTTAAACCTTATTGTACATATTGAATTAAGTAGTGAACGATTACTGCCATATGCCTTAAGGTCAACACAGCGTTATTTAGTTACACGAAACAGAGTCTATAAATTCGAGTCGATATTTTTAATATTTATCAATAAAGTTATTAAAGCAAAAGATATTGAACAGCAAGAAGAAGCCATACAAGTGCTGTTGGATGATATTTCGCCATTAGAAAATGATAATTTTGAGTCGAATGCCTTCGAATACTTCGACTTTATTTCTTGGGCAAAAAGTAAAATTAGCAAACAAACTTTTGAAGAAGTTATCAAACAGAAACATGTGAGCTAACAAATCATCTTTTTGCCTACTAACTAGTTGGTTATATTAATTATTTTTGCAAAAATCATTTTATTATGAGTTTCAAAAGACTTTCCAACATAGAATTACAAGCTTTAGAAAAAGAGTTTGTTCAATTTCTTGCAGCAAACACTATTACTCAAAAAGATTGGGATAAAATAAAAAAATCAGATGCCGAAAAAACGGAACATCTGATTAATTTATTCAGCAATATTGTGTGGGAAAAGACACTCGGAAATATTAAATACCTCGAATTTGTTTCAGAAAAAGACTACAAAGTATTCTACTGTGGCCGAGATAAAATATATGTGAGAGCACTTTCTATAAAAAAAGGAGATGCAACCTTAAACACACATACAATCAAACAACTAATTGACTTAAATGCGCAAGCCGAAATCCAAGTTCAGCACCTAAACTCTGATAAGGCATATAGCCCTTCTAGGAGCGAAGAACTTTACCGTATGATAGAACAAGGTTGCACTATCGGTACGGAAGACTCTTTTAAAAGTTTAGACTTTAATTAAGCTATTCTTTCTCTCCTCCCTTTAAATCCTTATCCATCAGCGCATCCCATCCTTGTGCTTTCAACTCATGCAATCCTTCTTGTTTGTCCAACAAATATGACTTTGCATTTTCATCCGTCATGTATCCTATTACAGTCAAGCTAGGATTTCCTTTGATCTTTTCGTAATCTTCTTGTTTGATGGTAAACAACAATTCATAATCTTCACCGCCACTTAATGCACAAACTGTTGGATCTAATCCAAAATCACGCGCAACATTAAATGTTGTTGGGTCAATAGGTATTTTATCTTCGTGAATGTTTGCTCCTACTCCACTTTGACGAGCCAAATGAAGTACTTCTGATGCCAATCCGTCCGATATGTCAATCATACTAGTAGGCACAACATCTAAGCTTTTTAGTAAGTCAATAACGTCCATTCTTGCCTCAGGCTTTAATTGCCTTTCTAGCACGTAATCATTTCCTTCTAGATCAGGCTGGGTTGTTGGTGCCGCTTCAAACACTTCCTTCTCTCTTTCCAACAACTGCAAACCCATGTATGCTCCACCTAAATCTCCAGAAACAACAATCAATTCTTTTGGTTTTGCACCTGATCGATACACAATTTTATCTTTATCAACCTTTCCAATTGCTGTAATAGAAATAGTTAGACCTGATTTTGAAGAAGAAGTATCTCCTCCAATTAAATCTACGCCGTATTTCTCACAAGCCATTAACATGCCTGCATATAACTCTTCCACAGCTTCCAAAGAGAATCTATTTGATAAACCAATAGATACCGTTATTTGCTCTGCTATGCCATTCATGGCATAAACATCAGAAAGATTGACAACTACCGCTTTATATCCTAAATGTTTTAAAGGGCAATAGCTCAAATCAAAATGAACACCTTCCAACAACATGTCGGTTGTAACCAATTCAAAATAGTCGCCACGATCAATAACAGCACAATCATCACCAATGCCTTTTACAGTGTTAGCGCGGGATGTAGTAATATGTTTTGATAAATGTTCTATCAGGCCAAACTCCCCTAATGAACTAAGTTCTGTTCTTATTTCTGGATTCATGATGCAAAATTAAGCATTGAATTGAAATGAGCATTGAATACCTCTTTAAATTGGTTGCGACAATACCTTATTTTAGGTATTTTTGCACTAAAATTTATTGTAATTTAGATTTAATCTAAATACACATGAATTTTCAAGTTAAAAATAGTTATGATAAAAGTAAGCAATAAGGCTAAAGAGCGCGTTAGTGAATTATTATCGGAAGAAGGACGACCTGAAAACTCATTCGTGAGAGTAGGCGTTGATGGTGGTGGTTGTTCAGGGTTGATGTACAATTTGATTTTTGACCACGAGAAAAAAGAAGAAGACCAGGAATTTGAAGACAATGGGGTAAAAGTTGTTGTTGACAAAAAGAGCTTTTTATACCTCGTGGGTACAGAATTAGATTTTACAGGAGGTTTAAATGGGAAAGGGTTTGTTTTCATTAACCCAAACGCCAATAGAACCTGCGGTTGCGGCGAGAGTTTTTCAATATAATATTTCACCAATAGGTTAAATACATCATAAAGAATGGCATACGAGGGAGATGAATTATTAGAATCGGTAACAAACCAAGAATACAAGTACGGATTTGTCACAAACATTGAGTCTGATAAAGCACCAAAAGGTTTAAATGAAGATATTGTACGTTTAATATCTTCGAAAAAGAATGAGCCAGCATGGTTGTTAGAATGGAGACTGAAAGCGTTCAAAATTTGGCAAAAAATGACGGAGCCAGAGTGGGCTCATGTGCATTATCCAAAAATTGATTTTCAAGACCTGCATTATTATTCGGCACCAAAGCAGAAAAAACAACTTGATAGTTTAGACGAAGTTGATCCTGAATTACTGGATACTTTCAAAAAACTTGGGATTTCTACTGAAGAGCAAAAACGCTTAACTGGTGTTGCTGTTGATATTGTCGTGGATTCTGTTTCGGTAAAAACCACTTTCAAAGACAAATTAGGTGAATTAGGAATTATTTTCAGTTCATTTTCTGAAGCAGTTCACGAACATCCTGAACTCATTAAAAAATATTTGGGTAGCGTAGTTCCCATGACCGACAACTTTTATGCGGCATTAAATTCAGCCGTCTTTAGTGATGGTTCATTTTGCTACATACCAAAAGGGGTGCGTTGTCCAATGGAACTTTCTACCTATTTCAGAATAAACGAAGCCAACACAGGGCAATTTGAAAGAACCCTTGTTGTTGCAGATGAGTCTAGCTATTGTAGTTACCTCGAAGGTTGCACTGCCCCAATGCGTGACGAAAACCAATTACATGCCGCTGTGGTAGAATTGGTGGCATTAGACAATGCAGAGATTAAGTATTCGACGGTACAAAATTGGTATCCTGGAAACAAAGAAGGTGTTGGAGGTATTTACAACTTTGTAACAAAACGTGGTTTATGCGCAGGCTTCAAGTCCAAAATATCTTGGACCCAAGTTGAAACAGGTTCAGCCATTACATGGAAATACCCTAGTTGTATTCTTAAAGGAGATTATTCTGAAGGTGAGTTTTATTCAGTAGCTGTTACCAACAATTATCAACAAGCCGATACTGGTACTAAAATGATTCACATTGGTAAAAACACCAAGAGTATCATCATATCAAAAGGTATTTCTTCTGGGAAAAGTAACAATTCGTACCGAGGATTGGTGAAAATCAATAAATCGGCTACCAATTCAAGAAACTTCTCTCAGTGTGATTCTTTGTTGATGACTGACACAAGTGGTGCTCATACCTTTCCATACATTGAAATAGGAAATAACTCTTCTAAAGTAGAACACGAAGCAACTACTTCTAAAATTGGAGAAGACCAGATATTTTACTGCAACCAAAGGGGAATTGACACCGAAAAAGCGATTGGATTAATCGTTAATGGTTACTGCAAAGAGGTATTGAATCAATTACCTATGGAATTTGCGGTAGAGGCTCAAAAATTATTGGCTATCTCACTAGAAGGTTCAGTAGGGTAATTCTTAGTTGAAAAGTCAAAAGTTAATAAGGTCTAAAGTCTATAAAGTTAAAAATTCATGGGTAGTATTAAATCTTTCGAAGACATAGAAGCATGGCAAAAAGCTCGTTTGTTCTGTAAAGATATTTACGTTATTACTCAAGAGGGTTCTTTTTCTAAAGATTTTGGATTGAGAGATCAAATTAGACGAGCTGCTGTTTCTATTGTCAGCAACATTGCGGAAGGATTTGAAAGACTCTCAGATAAAGAATTCGCACGATTTTTAACTTTCTCAAAAGCTTCGGCAGGAGAAGTGAGAGCACAACTTTACATTGCTTTTGACTTAGCATATATTAACACAACAGTTTTTGAAAACTTAAAAGAACAAATTATTGTTATTAGTAAAATGATAAGTAAGCTAATAACCTATTTAAACACTAAAACGATGTAACAAGGTAAAATAAGAAGATTCATTTTCTATACAAAATTTTGACTTTCAGACTTTTGACTTTCAGACTATGAGACTTTTGACCTTAAGACTAAAATACGATGATAAAAATTACAGACTTAAAAGCCGAAATCAACGGCAAAGAAATATTAAAAGGGATTAACCTTGAAGTTAAAGCGGGTGAAGTACACGCTATCATGGGGCCAAATGGCTCAGGTAAATCTACTTTAGCTTCTGTACTTGCAGGTAGAGAAGATTACGAGGTAACAGGTGGTTCTGTTAGTTTTGAAGGAGCTGACTTGTTAGATCTTGGAGCTGAAGACAGAGCAAGAGAAGGATTATTTTTGGCTTTTCAGTACCCTATCGAAATTCCAGGAGTTAGCAACATTAACTTCTTGAAAACAGCTATTACTGAAATTCGCAAATACAAAGGATTAGACCCTATTTCTGCGAAAGACTTTTTAGCCATGGTTAAAGAAAAATCGAAATTGGTAGAGCTTGACAGTAAGTTAGCTCATAGAGCTGTCAACGAAGGGTTTTCTGGTGGTGAAAAGAAACGCAACGAGATATTTCAAATGGCAATGCTTGCACCAAAGTTGGCTATACTAGATGAAACAGATTCAGGATTAGATATCGATGCCTTGCGAATTGTTGCTAATGGTGTTAACAAATTAAAAACTCCTGAAAATGCTACTATCGTTGTTACTCACTACCAACGATTACTAGATTACATCGTTCCCGATTTTGTACATGTACTATACAATGGAAAGATTGTAAAATCAGGAACAAAAGAATTAGCCTTAGAATTAGAGGAAAAAGGATACGATTGGATAAAAGCAGAACTTGGCGAACAAGTTGGTGCATAAAAAAGGATGAACATGACTGAAATGACACAAACTATGAGTCAAGCGCAAACGTTCACCTCAGGTTTAACACGATTAGTTAACGCTAGTCCGTTAGACAAAAAAGTAAACGATGCTGTTGCAAGTCTGGAAAACTTAAATTTTCCAACCTCTAGAGTGGAAGCTTGGAAATATACCCGCTTAGGGAAAATTACCAACCAAACATACCAAACAAGTACTGCCTTAGTAGGCACCAAGTTCACCAAAATAGCAGAACTAGATGCTTACTATTTGGTGTTTATTAATGGTGTTTATGATTCTAACCAATCAGACAGTATTATTGAAGCAGGTGTTACCGTAGAAGTTTTAAGTGAAGACGTTTGTACATTGGCTGGCACCAAGTTTAGCACTATTGCTAACAACGAAGAAATATTTACCGCTATCAATGGTGCATTTTTAAGTAATGGTGTAGCACTACACGTTGCTAAAAACACAAAGGTGTCTAAGCCGATTGTTATTGTCAACAAAAGTACGGATGGTAATTACCTAACCAACTTCAGAAATATTTTCGCTATTGAAACCAGTGCTCAGGCACATGTAATTCAATTATTTGAAAGTGATTCGGCAAGTACCGGATTAACCAATGTGGTTTCTGAAATTTGGGCAGAACAAAATGCCAATTTCAATTACGATAAATGGCAAAATGAGGCAGGCACACACAATCATGTTTCTAGAGACATTTGCGAACAAGCAAAAGATGCGGTAATAACCACCAACACTATCACAACAGGTGGTTTACTGACCCGTAACGACTTGCTGATACAAGTGAATGGCGAAAACTGCGAAACCCACTTAAATGGCTTGTATATCGGTAAAAACAAACAACACATTGACAACCATACTACAGTAGATCATAAAGTACCTCATTGCGAATCGCATGAATTGTACAAAGGTATTGTTGACGATCAATCTACTGCCGTATTCAACGGAAAGGTGTTTGTTAGACCAGACGCACAAAAAACCAATGCTTTTCAGCAAAACGCCAATATTGTAATGACGGATGAAGCTACGATAAATAGCAAGCCTGAATTGGAAATTTATGCAGACGATGTAAAATGTAGTCATGGTTCTGTGACAGGCCAGTTTGATGAAGATGCTTTGTTTTACTTGCGCGCCAGAGGTATTGGCGAAGAAAGTGCTCGAAACTTATTGGTACACGCATTTGCTTCAGATGTTTTAAACAAACTAAGCATTGTCCCTCTAAAAGAAACTATTGAATCCTTTATAACAAATAACTACAGTTGGGGTAAATAAACATAAAAAGCTACTGATGAAGTAGCCTTTTCTTTAGCAAAACATATGGTAAAAACTTTTGACATAGAACAAATAAGAGCCGACTTCCCAACCTTGGAAGTAAGTGCTTACGGCAAGAAATTAGTTTACCTCGATAATGGTGCTACTGCGCATAAACCTAAGCAGGTTATTGCTGCCGAAAAAGATTTTTATGAGCAATACAATAGTAATATTCATCGAGGGGTACATTACCTCAGCCAAAAAGCGACAGATGCATATGAACGCACCCGTACACTCGTAAAAGAGTACATCAATGCACCCAGTTTAGAAGAGGTTATTTTTACGTCGGGAACAACCCAAGCTATTAATTTAGTGGCTTATTCTTTTGGTAAAAAAATGGTGCAACCAGGCGATGAAATCATTATTTCTGCCTTGGAGCATCATGCCAACATTGTGCCTTGGCAAATTATGTGCGAAGATCGCGGAGCAGTGTTGAAAGTTATTCCGATGAATGATTTGGGTGAATTGGACATGACTGCTTATGCAGCTTTACTGACCAACAAAACAAAACTGGTAGCGTTTAACCATGTGAGCAATGCATTAGGGATTATCAATCCTGCCAAACAAATGATAGGCATGGCTCACGAAAAAGGAGCGGTAGTTTTGGTAGATGGAGCGCAAGCAGTACCTCATATGAAAGTGGATGTGCAAGACTTGAATGCCGATTTTTATTGTTTCAGTGGCCATAAGTTATTTGGGCCAACAGGAACAGGAGTGCTTTTCGGGAAAAAAGAATTACTCAATGCCATGCCTCCTTATCAAGGAGGTGGTGAAATGATAAAAACGGTCACCTTCGAAAAAACAACGTATAACGAATTACCCCATAAATTTGAAGCAGGAACTCCAAACATTGCTGGAGGAATAGCACTAGGAGCAGCTGTTACATACATGAATAATTTGGACATGGGTGCAATTCAATATCATGAACAAGAGATTCTTGCTTATGCTACTAGCGAATTACTAAAAATTGAAGGCCTGAAAATTTATGGCGAAGGAAATGAGAAGGTCAGTGTTATTTCTTTCCTTATCGACGGAATCCACCCTTATGATTTAGGTACCATCATGGATAAAATGGGCGTTGCTGTTCGCACAGGGCATCATTGCACGCAACCTATTATGGAAAGGTTTGGGATTACGGGTACCGTAAGAGCTTCTTTTGCTTTTTATAATACAATGGCAGATGTTGACCGATTGATTGAAGCAGTGAACAAAGCTAAAAATATGTTACAATGATTATGAGCGATATGCTAAGCATACAAAACGAGCTGGTAGATGAATTTGCTATGTTCGATGATTGGATGGACAAGTATGAGTACATCATTGAATTAGGGAAAGATTTACCCTTGATTAATGAAACGTACAAAACGGAAGACAAACTGATTAAAGGATGTCAATCGAGGGTATGGTTACACGCTTGTTTAGAACAAGACAAGGTGATTTTTACCGCTGATAGTGATGCGATCATTACCAAAGGAATTATTGCCATTATGATTCGTGTGTTATCAAATCAATCACCAATAGCAATATTAGATACCGACTTAGCTTTTATTGACAACATTGGCTTAAAAGAACATTTATCATCTACCAGATCAAACGGTTTGGTGTCGATGATAAAACAAATGAAAATGTATGCCTTGGTATTCAAAAGCCAACAAAGCAATTAAACATGGATAAAAAAGCATTAGAAAAATCAATTATTGACGCACTAAAAACCATTTTCGATCCAGAAATTCCGGTTGACGTTTACGAGTTAGGGTTGATTTACGAAATAAAGATAGCTGAAGACGCTTCTGTAGAGGTTGACATGACCTTAACTTCTCCTAGTTGCCCAGTAGCAGAGTCTATGCCTGCTGAAGTAGAACAGACGGTTGGTGCTGTTGAAGGAGTGTTGTCTAGTAAAGTGAACTTGGTGTTTGAACCACCTTGGGACAAAGACATGATGAGTGAAGAAGCACAATTGGAATTAGGTTTTATGTAAACTAATTATGGCCGAAGAAATTATTAATAGAGTCGCAAACAGTGGTTTAATAACCATTGACATCGCAGAGTGTTATCCTCATGGGGAACGGAAATCGTACGATTTAGCACAGAACCTGTTTCAAGGACTTATTTTAAAAGAACAAGATTTTAGACAGTTTGTTAAAGAAAATGATTGGTCTGTATACAATGATTGTTTTGTAGCTATTCATTGCTCAACTGATGCGATTATACCTACGTGGGCATTTATGCTGTTAACAAGCGCCTTAGCTGGCGCCAAGCAAGTTTATTATGGTAGTATTCCAGAAATGAACAAACACATTTTACTAGATGCTGTAACAAGGTATTTGTCAACACAAGAATTAAGCGATGCGCGTGTGGTAGTAAAAGGCTGTGCCGACTTACCTATTGGCCCAGAAGCTTTCGTGCAGCTGCAACGAATATTACAGCCAAAAGTAAAGGCTTTGATGTTTGGGGAGGCGTGTTCTACGGTGCCTATTTACAAAAAACCAAGAGTATAAGCTAAGACAGTCATATTTTAAGACGGTAAAAACAAGTTTATTTCTAAATTACTATATTTCAAGTATTAACCAATTAAAATTGATACTTATGGAAAGTAAATTAGCGAAAATATCACGTTACTTGTTAGGCCTTATGTTACTCTTATTTGGGCTAAACAAATTCTTACACTTTATCCCTACCCCACCTATGGAAGGTGGGTCTTTAGATTTTATGACGGCACTCATGGGAACAGGATACATGCTTCCACTCATTGCTGTGGTAGAAATTGTAGTAGGTATTCTATTAGTGCTTAACCGTTTTGTGCCTTTAGCATTGGTGTTGATGGCTCCTGTTTCCTTAAACATTATCATGTTCCATCTTTTCTTAGACCCTGCAAGTATTGCTGGAGGAGCATTGGTTACTTTATTAAACTTGTATTTGTTGATTGCACACAAAGCCAAATACAACAGCATGTTGAAATAACATTAACTTATTAAAACCAAAAACCCCGTTCCCAACTAAGGTTGAGAACGGGATTTTTTGATTTAAAACTACTTATTGTTTAACTACTCGAACAGCGCTTCCCGATTCGTGTTGCAATAAATACACGCCAGAATCAATGTCAGTAAGTGAAACCACTGATTGACCTTCGAACAAAATCACTTGTTTGATGGTTCTACCTGTCATATCTTTTAATTGATACATACCAGCAGATGTTGCTGCGTGAACCACTATGTTCAATTCATCTGTTGCTGGATTAGGGAATACATCAAAACGAACTAATGCATAGCTTAAAATACTGATCGTATGGTCGTATGCTACTTCATTCGATTCATCAGACTCACAATCATTCCCATCTACTGCGACAGCTGTAAATATTTGATCTGCTGTGCGGTCAGGTGAATAAGAGTCTCCTGTATTTACGACATTCCCATCAGCATCTAACCAATCAACAATTTGCAAAGGGTTCGTAACTAAACTGTCTCCTTTTTGTTCGATCACAGGTGCATTTGGTTTAGAATTGTAAGCAATAGTTTTAGTGGCTGTGCTACTACATAAGGTTGCTTGGTCTTCATATTCCACGGTAACTAATCCATCGGTGAACACACTAAATGTGTTACTTACCTGTGTGTTACCACCTTTCTCCCATGACACCATTGCATATTGTGTAGATAAGGTTAACTCGTTTCCTTCACAATTTAACCCTGCAATGTCTATGATAGGATCGGCTGGATTAGCAACGTACGTAATGTTTTCTGTTGCAGAACTTACACATAAGGTTGCTTGGTCTTCATATTCCACGGTAACTAATCCATCGGTGAACACACTAAATGTGTTACTTACCTGTGTGTTACCACCTTTCTCCCATGACACCATTGCATATTGTGTAGATAAGGTTAACTCGTTTCCTTCACAATTTAACCCTGCAATGTCTATGATAGGATCGGCTGGAGGCTGATTAAACGTTAAGGAGATATTATCCGTTCCTTCACAAGTAGTAATTGGATCAATGTAGGTAACGGTATATGTTCCTGAGGTAGTTACATCTATGTCATCTGTGTTAGCTGTACCCGTACCGTCCAAATCCCATGTGACACCACTAAACTGAGTGATCAGATTCATCGTATCTCCATCGCACAGCTTACCATCTAATGCTATTTTAGGTACTGGCAAGGCATTAAAAGTAATTGTTTCTGGACTTGATGTAGCCGAACATCCCGTTGTAGGATCAGTATAGGTTACGCTAAAAATGCCATCGCTTGTAACATCAATAAACGCTGTGGTTGAGTTACTGGCATCATCCCACATATTATCTGCTGCTTCAGAAGATGTAAGGGTAATTACTTCACCAACACAAGCCTCGTTACTAGGGCTTACTGTTACGGTTGGTGCTGCTGACGGTGCTTTTAACGTCACGAGAACTTCATTCGATTCTGCTACACAACCATCTTTTTCGACAAGTACTTTAAACTGGGTGTCGTCACTAATGGTTGTGGTATGCACATCGTTGATGTTACCAATACTGGTATAACTACCTCCTGCAATTTTTTGTTCCCAATCTTGAACATTACCTGTATGTCCTGTAAGGGTTAAGGTAACATCTTCACCAGGACAGATGCTTGTTTTGTCAGCCGACACAGTACCAGGCGTTGGGTTATCGTTTACAAAAACCATAACAGAATCTCCTGCCGAGCAGCCATTATCGTCGCTTAACGTTAATCGTAATCCATAGTAGTTATTGGCTACTGAGCTATTGAAAGTAGGGTTAAAGATGGAATTATCATCAAGTAAGGAGTCAGCTCTTGACCAAACAAAATTAACTGTTCCTGTACCTCCAGATGTGTTAGCAATAATAGGCAAATCAACATTCACACAAGCTTTAGCAGTGTCAGTATCTGTACCATTTATTAGAAAAGCATCAATACTTGGGTCTGCGTTTACACCTGTGGTGAAACTAAATATTTGACAATCATAAGCGTCTCCGTTGTTGTTATACGCAATTGCTTGCCAATAATATGTTGTAGATGGTGTAAGCATATCATTTAAGGTATAGGTTGTTTCTAACCCTGTATTGACACCATATTTAACATTTGCAGGAGGATTGTCTGTTCCTAAATAAAATTTGTAACCTGTAGGTGTTTCACCTGCGGCTGGGGCACTCCAAGTAAACACCAAATTAGAATTACAGGTATTTGCGCTATTATCCGTTGGTGTATTTAGGGTAGTACAATCTGGAACTGGAAATAGAGGGTTAATAACATTTATTGTGTAGTCTTCAACTTCACCATAACCTTGGGTCCCACATGCAAGTGGTGCCTCGGCCTTTGTATTCCTAATCCGTAATCGCTTTAAACCTGTAGTAACGTTGGCGCCAGGAGTAAAGTTAAAATCACTTCTATTGGCTGCTAACACTCCCAAATTTTCATCTGTATCATCAAAATCACCATCATCATTCCAGTCTATCCAAGCTCCGACTAATGCCTCAGAAGGAGGATCAAACACATCTATTGATAAACTGAAGCTTTCTCCAATTTCACATTGAACAACATTTGAAGTATAATCACCATAAATATCGCAACCAGAAGCATTGTCTAGTAAAATCGAAGCACCTGAAATAGAAACATTTGATATGTAATTAAAATCGTTATATAATTTAGGGCTAAGAGAATCAATACCATCACACCCTAGGCCACTGGCATAACAATATTTTTGTTTCACTTTACCAGCAATACTATCTGGGTTAACTACAATTCCATGAATAGCTATTCTATCCATTGGCCCCAGATTATCGTTAGAATACAAATGCCAAACTAGTTGAACAATGGCTTGATTATTTGTTTCCTGTGGCAGTTTAGATACAAAAGATTCTGGCACGAAAACTGGAGTTTCTTCCGAAAAACTGGCTCCGTTAACAATTTTCCACGAACCAGATGTACCAATCCGGTAATACAATTGAATGGACTCAGATGATGCAAGATAATTCAAAATGGTTTGAGCAATCCAGTTAACGTTAATACCATAACAATCAACAGTGTTAATTGCTAATCCCAACGCCACTGGTTTATTCACACCACCAACAGCGCCTGCATTATCAGCAAACAAGCTTATACCAAGATCATGTTCGTTTTTATATAAAATTGTGTCATTAACAGTAGGGTCAAATTCGTGCATATCAATGGCATCACCTGTTAATGTTACTGTTTCTGGAATCTCTCCTATCGAAATGGGACAAGTTGCCAACCACCCATGCATGGATTGTGGAAAGAGCGTATCTTCTCCATCTTCCATGTTAAAAAATTCAAAATTTGCATCTTTCAAATCCCAAGGAGTAGGATTGGTCTGCGCTGTAAGGCCTTCGGAAATAATGGCCAGCACGAGTAATAATAATAATAATCGTTTCATAATAGTTGTTATTTGGTGTGTAACTAAAAAATAGGTTTGCGAAATTGGAGAAACTCCAGTACGCATGGTTAAAAAATTTAGTAAACAGAAATTAAAGTCTGAAACGACTTAGGCGGATAGTATGCCTGTTTAGATACTCCTTTGACGAGGATGTATGTGAAGGGTTGCCTTATTACTTTTATTTAACCGTATATTCCATGACTGGTAAAATTTTTCGGATAACTGACCGTTTTCAAACAATAAAATATCTGCAACTGAGATGTTTTTATTTACTGAAATGAAATATGAAACTTAATTACCAATATTTTTATATATTAGTACGTCCTTAAATTTTAAATAGTAATTAAATGGCTATTCCAAATTCACTTGTTGGTTTTCCTGATGATGATGATACGCCATCGTACAACACTAAAACGGGCAAACAAAAAATAATTTCAGAATTTTTGTGGGCCGTTCAGATGTTTATTAAAAAACCTTTCGAATCGAGGCATTTAATTTATCTCGTTAAAAAAATAACTTACTGTGCTCAGCAAGAAACGAATCGAGCGAATGAACTTCAAACGCAAAAAATGATTATCAACCATGCAAATAGTAAAATCATTGTATCCGTAGCAGAGATCGTGAGGTGTCAATCAGATAACAACTACACCGTCATTTATTTGTCTAATGGAAAATCACACACCTCATCAAAACCGCTTGCATTTTATCAAACTTTTTTGCCCAGCAACTTATTTTGTCGCATTCATCAAAGTCATTTAATAAACATCAATTTTGTCGATAAAGTTAATTACACAAAATCTTGTTCAGTGGAATTAAGTAATGGTGATATTCTTCCTATATCTGTTAGGCAAAAAAAGAATTTTTTTGATCATTTACATTTTTACCTGTAATTTATAGGTAAGTTTTCATACAAACAAATAAGTATTGAAATCACATTACTGTCGGTATTTAGACTTATCACTTAAAATAGTTGTAATTAACAATTTGTAAACTTGTTTGAGTAGTCGAATTCTAATTTAACGCAAACGAATTCTAAGAAACTAATATCACTTATCATTTTACCCTTGTTTATTCAGAATTAAACTCATTTTTTAGCAGACACGTTAAAAAAGTGTTGACTTTAATATGGGTAAATAGTAATGATTAAAAAGTGATGTTCACATCTTTTTTAACACTTCATATTACACCTAATTATTGTTGATGGAGTCAATGATTTGTCTCTTGGTTGTAACTGTTACCATTAAACATAAACAGGGCATTTAATATCGTGTTAACAAAAATAGATTGAATACGTCCTTTCACTAAACTATTAACATTATGAAACTTTCTGGTTTTTTGCAAACAAAAATTAAATCTCTGAAAAAAGCGTTCTTGATTGTCGTTTTTTCCATAGTTGCCAATATTGGTTACAGTTCACACCTTGCTGGTGGATCCATAACCTGGCAATGCCTCGGTAATGGACTATATGAAGTTGAATTAACACTTTTTCGAGATTGTGAAGGAGCTGGTCTAGGATCACAACAAACCATAACAGCATCAAGCATGTGTCAAAACATGGACATCACCCTTTCTCGACAGAGTGTGACCGAAGTTTCGCAACTATGCCAAAGTGAATTACCCAATAGTAGTTGTAACGGAGGCCAATTACCTGCCCTACAAGAAATAGTTTACAGCGCACAAGTTGACCTATCTGTTTGTGAATGTTGGGATTTTTCTTGGAGGTCGGGTAATCGAAATTACAATATTACTAATTTACAATCTCCAGGTAGTAAGAATTTTTATATTGAAAGCAGTTTATGCCAACCCAACAATGCGTGTAATGATGGTGTACAGTTTACCAATCAACCATTTCCATATACATGTATCAATCAACAAGTAACTTATAATTTTGGTATTGTAGAAAGCGATGGCGATAATTTGACGTATGAATTTGTTTGTGCGTTAGACAATCAAAATAGCACTATCCCATACCTAGCTGGTTATTCATGTGGTTCTCCTATGTCTGGCATTACCATAGATAGTAACTCTGGAGCAATTACAGTCACTCCCAATACCATTGGGAATTTTGTGGTTGTCGTACTTGTTAAAGAGTATCGTAACAATGTGCTCATCGGAAGTTATATGCGTGATGTTCAGTTCATCGTATTAGATTGTGAAAATGAAGCTCCCATTACTATAAATGGCATTGAAAACGTAAGTGGTGATGCCACATACAAAAATGCAAATGAATTAGACCTTTGTGTTGGCGATGCTTTTTGTTTTGATGTAGTTTTTGACGATGCAAACAGCCTCGATATAATCACACTAAGCTCTAACATAGCTCAAATAATGCCAGGAGCTACCTTTAATCAATCTGGAACTAATCCTGCAACCGCAAGTATTTGCTGGACAATTCCAATGAATCCCGACAATAACTATTACATAGAAATCAAAGCAGAAGACGATTATTGTCCCATACAAGGTGTCAATAGTCATTTAGTAACATTAAATATTTACCCATCTATTAGTCTATCCGCCAATAAAACGACTATCTGTCAAGGTGAAGATGTAATTATTACAGCATCAGATGCCGATTCATATCAGTGGAGTCACAGTCTTTCAGCTATTAAAAGCCATACTGTTTCGCCTACGTCAAATACAACGTATCAAGTGATAGGGTCATTTAATAATGGAAGTTGTTCCGATACGGCAACCATTGACATTGAAGTGTTAGATTCACCAACTATTAATGCAGGTCCTGATCAAACCATTTGTAAAGGCCAAGAAACACAGTTAAATGCCAGTACCAATGGAACAGATTATTACTGGTCGCCAATCAATAACCTCACCTGCGATGAATGTTTAACTCCATCGGTCGTTAATTTAACTCAAACAACCACCTTTATTTTTACTTCCTACAACAACGCTGGTTGTGAGTCTACAGACGAAGTGACTGTTTTTATAGAACCATTACCAACTGTTCAAACCAATGGAGATCAAGCCA
Organism: Flavobacteriales bacterium; assembly: GCA_047634195.1. Lineage (GTDB taxonomy): Bacteria > Bacteroidota > Bacteroidia > Flavobacteriales_D > Luteibaculaceae > JBLIDJ01. Next base: position 4,032 of record JBLIDJ010000037.1, on the reverse strand, counting down.
TGTGCTCTGGTAACAACGTGCAACTAACAGCCACTGGTGCCAATACGTATACTTGGGCACCTAGTTCTGGTTTAAGCTGCACCAACTGTCCCAATCCTATTGCTTCGCCCATCACAACCACTACATATACTGTAGTTGGACAATCAGCGTTTGGATGTGAAAACTCTGAAAGCTTGACTGTTACAGTATATCCAACATTATTTGTTGATGCCGGTTCCGGCGCTGCACTTTGCGATGGTACACCAGCGACCATTGGAGGAAACCCAACAGCCTACGGAGGCACTGCACCTTATACTTATGCTTGGACTCCAAGTCAAGACTTGAGTTGCACTAATTGTGCCAACCCTTTAGTAACTCCTTCTGGAAACATTAACTATACAGTCAATGTAACCGACAATAATGGCTGTACAGGAAGTGATGATGTTAATTTAGTTGTGCTACCAGCTCCAAACCATGTAGATAATGGCGATTTTGAAGATGGAAATGTGCCTACTGAACGGAGCCAAATAAACCTAGCTCCAACTTGGTTTGATGCCACTGGAACGGCTGATTTATTTGACGAAAGAGTAACCTGTGCACAAAGCTGCACCGACTTATTAGCTTTTGAATGTGTGGACATACCATGCAATCATTTTGGATATCAAGACATTCGTGAATCTGGACAACGCTACAGTGGTTTAAGAGGAGCAATTGGATTAGATGCTACCATACACGCCGAATATGGAGGAGACACCTTGGTTGACGAAATGTTCAATATCATGGTAGAAGGTATGGAGACCAAATTAAACACAGTTCTTGACCAGAATAAAACATATAAACTTACCTTTTATGCATCGTTGGCAGAACAAGGCGAAATAGACACCTTATTAGTTGCGTCGTTTGCTAACCTCCAAGTAAAATTAAGTGTTGGAGCAAGCACTAAGGAATACTTCCAACCAACCGATGTGGAGCCGCTTTTTTCGGCTCAAGTATCTGTCCGCACCAAATGGACTAAATTTACCTATACTTTTAGTCCGACTCAAGCATTTGATCACCTCATCATTGAATCAGATTTCTCTAAAATTGGTGCTTACGTTTTTGCACAAATGTCAAACGATTCCATTGATGCCCACGAAATTGCCAATAGTGGTTTATGGATTAACTCCTACACGTTCATCGATGATATTTCAATAGTAGAAGTATGTTCTTATGCTGTACCTATTGCCGATGCTGGCCCTGATCGTTACTTATGCGCTAACGACAGCGTTACTATTGGTGGTTCACCAACGGCATACGACGGAACACCTGGATACACGTATAATTGGTCTCCAACTACTGGGTTAGATTGTAGTACATGTGCCAATCCAAAAGCAAAACCAAACAGTAACACCACATACACAGTTACTGTTACAGATGCTAATGGTGCAACTGATAACTCAAGTACCACGGTATATATTTCCAATCCAGCATTTACAATTGCATCTGAGCGAATTTTATGTGATAACGCTACTGTTTTTATTGGAAACGATGATGGCGCTTTTGGAGGAATTGCACCCTACACCTACCAGTGGCAACCAGTTGTTAAACTCAGTTGCAGCGATTGTGCTAATCCTGAAGCGTCTCCTTCTAGACAAGATAGTCTTGTGTATTATGTAACAGTGACCGATTCGGTAGGCTGTACCTATAACGATTCTGTGTTGATAAGACTAGTCAACTCACCCTTTATTGACACCATTCAAGTTGTTGCACCAGCCATTTGTCCTAACGACAGCACCTTATTAAATGCGTTAGTTTCTGGCGGTCAACCCGACTATACTTTCTCTTGGTCTCCTGACAGCAGTGTAAGCGAGCCTAATAAAGCGCTTACTTATGTTACACCAACAGTGAGCACCATGTATGTTGTTATCGTAACAGATGCAAACGGTTGTACACAGCAAGACTCTGTTTACACCAAAGTATTTGGCATTGATGCGGGTAATGACGCTAAGGTATGCAGAGGCGACAGCATCACGCTGGGAGGAAACCCAACAGCCTTTGACGGCACAGCACCATACACGTATTTATGGGAAGGCAACGGAGACTTAAGCTGTACTACGTGTCCAAACCCAAAAACTTCACCAGCTACAGGACATACTTTTAGGTACTATTTAACAGTAACAGATAGTAATGGTTGTCAATTAGAAGATGAAGTAGTTTTACAATACAACAACAATCCAACAGCAAATGCCGATTACGGTACTTCAGAATGCGATTCGACTTACGTTAGCTTAGGAGGAACCACCGTTGCTTCTGGTGGAAAAGAGCCCTATAGTTATTTATGGTCTCCTGAAAATACATTTAACCCTACTTCTAAAGCCTATACCGCAAATCCTACCGTGCAATTACTTGACTCTGCAACTACTTTTGTGATAACAGTTACTGACGTTAATGGCTGTTGGGGACAAGATAGTGCTACTTACTACACCTATGTGTGTCATCAAGGAAGTGGGGGAAATGGCTGTTGTGATAGTATTGGTTGCCCTCCTTGCACTCCTCCTGGATGCACCGATGTTCTTAAAGCAAATGCTGGAGATGACATTCGTTTATGTTCCAATAGTTGCGACACCATTGGTGGCACACCAAAAAAATGCCCTAGATTTACTTACACTTGGACACCTGCTACTGGATTAAGTTGTACAACTTGTGCCAATCCTGTTGCTTGCCCTACAGTAACTACTACGTATGAATTTACAGTTTATGAAGGAAGTAACAAATCAAAAGATATTGTAACTGTATATGTTGATGGCCCTGTGGTAGATGCTGGACCTGACAACATTACTTTGTGCTCCGATTCTACCGTGCAAATTGGTGGCGAACCAACTGCCTTGGGTGGTGAATCTCCATATACATACCAATGGTTACCATCTGCTGGTTTAGACGATCCAACTGCTTCGAATCCATATGCTAGTCCTACTTCCACAACCACATACACCGTAACTGCAACGGATGCTAACGGATGTACGGACAGCGATTCCATTGAAGTGATTGCTTATCCTGTTCCAATGGCAGATGCTGGAAGAGACACCGTAGTTTGCAGTGGTGATCAATACATCATGGGTGGTACACCATCAGGAAATGGTGGAACTGGAACACTTGTTTATACTTGGAATCCTGGCGATTATTTATCAGGTATCCATCAAGCAAAACCAACACTAACAGCTCCCTTGGTAACAACCACATCTTCTATTACTTACCAATTGTTAGTCTATGATGACAATTATTGTGAAGGCCATGATGAAGTAACCATCATACTTAGCCCAAAACCAGCAGTTGATGCAGGAGATCAAATGGTGAGTATGTGTAAAGATGACAGTGTACTTATTGGCACACCTGCCTTAGACAGTACTACTTACCAATGGTCGCCGACAACTGGATTGGCTTGTGCAACATGCGCCGAAACCATGGCTTCGCCAAATGCAACACAAACCTATGTACTTACTAGCTACAATATCAATGGTTGCTCATCGAGCGATAGTATTGTTGTAAATGTGTACAACGAAGTGTTTGTAAATGCAGGTCCTGACATTGCATTATGCTTTGATGATTGTTCAACCATAGGGAACAATCCAGCTGCAACTGGTGGAATCAGTCCTTATCGTTATCAATGGACACCTAGTCAAGGTTTGTCTGATGCCACTATTGCACAACCAACCCTATGTGCATCTAGTTTTAATGCTTCAGGAACATATACCTATACACTTACTGTAACCGACGCTAACGGATGTACTGGAACCGCCAGCATGACCGTAGATGTAACAAGTGGCAACAATTATGTAAACAATGGTGACTTTGACCAAGGCCCAACGGCAGAACTACGAGGACAAATTGAGAATGCTACCGATTGGTTCAAGGCTACGGGTACACCTGATTTATTTGATGCCCTAACCAATTCTTGCACCTTAGGTTGCCCTAATAGTGTATTAGACATCAATTGTGTAGGTGTTCCATGCAACCATTTTGGCACGCAAGATCACGATAGCAACCTGGGAAATAACGAACGTTATACGGGCGTTT
>JBLIDJ010000036.1:0-21480 GCA_047634195.1 Flavobacteriales bacterium | reverse complement strand
TGAAACGCCTCTTTATTTTTTCTGAGGGGCTTAGTTTAAACTGATTTAATCTTGCCATTTTATTAATTTTTAAGTTAATAAAACGGTCAACCTATTTCAGGCATTGACAGACTTTCCAACTTTTCACTCATTCATCATTCACCATTAATAATTCAACATTTTTAAGGTATTCAGCTTTTTAGACAGTATTCAGTAAAAGTATTCAGTAAAAAGTAAAGAGTAAAAAGTAAAGAGTAAAAAGACTTTCCAACTTTTCACTCATTCATCATTCACCATTAATAATTCAACATTTTTAAGGCATTCAGCTTTTTAGACAGTATTCAGTAAAAAGTATTCAGTAAAAAGTAAAGAGTACAGAGTAAAAATACTTCCCAAGCTATTTATTTCAATTTTTCATTCTCTTTGTGGCGATCCGAATCACGTTCGTTCTTTTTTTCAAAATTCTTTTCGAGTGCTTTGGTCAAGTCAATTCCTGTTTGGTTGGCTAAGCAAATGACAACCCAAAGTACATCGGCTAATTCATCGCCTAAGTCCAAATTTTTATCCGATTCTTTTTCCGATTGTTCTCCATATCGTCGCGCAATTATTCTTGCTACTTCACCTACTTCCTCTGTTAATTGAGCCATATTAGTGAGTTCACTAAAGTAACGAACACCTACTGTTTTTATCCAGTGGTCTACTTGTTGTTGTGCTTCGGAAAGTGTCATTATTCTTTGTTTTTACTATCTAACCAAATGGTTACTGGTCCATTATTTGTTAAGCTGATTTGCATATCTGCCCCAAAAACACCAGATGCAATGCGTTGGTTAATTAAGTTTTGTAGTTTTTGCTTAAACAGCTCATACATCTTGTTAGCGAAATCGGGTTTAGCTGCTTTTATGTAAGAGGGTCTGTTTCCTTTTTTTGTACTTGCATGTAAGGTAAATTGACTTACTACCAGTGCTTCGCCATCAATGTCAAGTAAACTCAAATTCATTACACCTTCAGAGTCAGGGAATATGCGAAGGTTGGTTATCTTATTTGCCAACCAGGTAATATCATTTTCTACGTCGGACTCTTCAATGCTAACTAACAACAAAACGCCTTTTTTAATTTCACCACTAAGCTTACCATTGGCTATGACGCTTGCTTCTCTAACACGTTGTAATAAAACTCTCATTATCGGTAGTTTTGTCCGTCATCGTCGTTGTACAAGCTTAAATAATTGTTGTACCTGCTTTCAGAAATTTCATTGACAGAAACGGCTTGTTTGATCGCACATCCAGGCTCGTTTAAATGGATGCAGTTGTTAAACTTACATTCACTCATCAAATCGCGCATTTCTGGAAAAAAATGACCCAATTCTTCTTTTTCAATATCAATGACTCCAAAACCTTTTATCCCCGGAGTATCGACAACATATCCACCCATTTTTAGGGGATACATTTCTGCAAATGTGGTGGTGTGTTTTCCTTTGTTGTGCGATTCAGATACTTCGTCGGTTTTAATGGACAGGTCTTCCAAAGAATTTATCAAGGTAGATTTCCCAACCCCAGAATGTCCTGAAAGCAAGGTTATTTTATCTTTCATCAAGTCAGATAAATATGCTACACCCTCGTTGCTAGTAGCAACTACTCTATGACACGGATATCCAATATGAGTGTAAATAGCTTCCATTTCGTCAACTTTGTCTAACCATTTTTGATTGTAGGTGTCCATTTTATTGAAAATAATTTGGACAGGAATACTGTAAGCTTCAGCGGTAACTAAAAAGCGATCGATAAAACCTGTAGATGTCTGTGGAGCATGCACTGTCACAAACAAAAATGCTTGATCCATGTTGGCGGCTATGATGTGGCTTTCTTTAGAAAGATTGATGGATTTACGAATAATGTAATTATCACGCGGTTTTATTTCACTAATAACTCCTGTTCCATCTTCTTCATAGGCCCAAATTACGTTGTCGCCAACAGCAATAGGGTTAGTAGTTCTAATACCTTTGGTTCTAAATTTCCCTTTTATTCGGCATGACACCATGTTGTTTTCGTGCCGAACTAAGTACCAACTACCCGTCGATTTTAAAACCAATCCTTTATTCATCTATGTTCTATTATTTTTTCAATCTGTATTCAAATGTATGACATGTGATTAAACTTATAAAGCTTATATTCAATTAGCTTAGATTAAAGTCTGATATTATTATTTTAGCAGTCAATTAAAAAAGGAGATAGCGTGTCGATTGTAGTTAACAACATAAGTAAGTTATACGGAGAACAAAAAGCGTTAAACGATGTTTCGTTTAGCATTGCCTCTGGTGATATTGTCGGTTTTTTGGGACCAAATGGAGCTGGGAAATCAACCATGATGAAGATTTTGACAGGATACATCCCCCCAACATCGGGCGGTGCTTCTGTGTGTGGTCTTGACGTGCAAGAAGAATCTTTATTGGTTAGAGCTAAAGTGGGTTACTTGCCAGAGCACAATCCTTTATACTTAGACATGTATGTCAAAGAATACTTGCAATTTGTGGCAGGGATTTACAAACTCGAGAATGTGAAGAGTCGAGTGAATAGCATGATAGACATGGTTGGCTTAGGTTTGGAACAACACAAATTGATTGGCTCACTGTCCAAAGGATATCGACAACGCGTAGGATTGGCTCAAGCACTTATCCACGATCCGGAAGTATTAATCTTAGATGAACCAACATCGGGGTTAGATCCTAACCAACTTGACGAGATAAGAAACTTGATAAAAACGATAGGAAAAGAAAAAACAGTCATGCTTTCTACACACATCATGCAAGAGGTAGAAGCTATCTGTAGCAGGGTAATCATTATCAACCGAGGTACTTTAGTAGCAGATGATACTACGGAAAACATGGGGCAGTATTTGACCAAAACTCAAGTGCTAACGGTAGAATTCTCGTCAACTATTGACGAAAAATTGTTTAGCCAAATTCCAGCCATTATTTCGTATAAGTCAAGTGACAATAAGCATTGGGTCATAGAAACAGAGGCAAATGTTGATGTAAGAGAACAACTTTTTCAATTGGCTGTGAAACATGACATCTCCGTTCTTGGCATGCAAAAAGAGCAAAGAAACTTGGAAGAAGTATTTAAAGAACTAACGAAATAATTGCTTTTATCTCATCAGGCTGAAATAAGTCGGAATATATTTTTTCTTATAATTATTTTATTACTTTCGCAAGTAATTAGTGGAAAGATTTGGCCTATTGCAACCACTGGAAAAAATGCTAAAAAACGCAGTTTCTATAACTTTAGGCCTACTTTCCTATTATATCATTTTTAAAATTAATAGGATATGTCATACTTATTTACTTCTGAATCAGTTTCTGAAGGACACCCAGACAAAGTAGCAGATCAAATTTCTGATGCACTTATCGATAACTTTTTAGCGTTTGATCCTGAATCAAAAGTCGCTTGTGAAACGCTGGTTACAACAGGGCAGGTAGTTTTGGCGGGTGAGGTTAAATCGAACACTTACTTAGACGTACAGCAAATTGCTAGAAAAGTAATTAACCGCATTGGTTACACCAAAAGCGAATATATGTTTGACGGCAATTCGTGTGGCGTATTTTCAGCCATACACGAGCAGTCAGACGATATTAACCGTGGCGTTGATAGAGCTAATAAAGAAGAACAAGGAGCGGGTGACCAAGGAATGATGTTTGGTTATGCAACCAAAGAAACCGAAAATTATATGCCATTGGCATTGGATCTTTCTCATCGTATCTTAATTGAATTAGCTGCGCTAAGACGAGGAAACAATGAAATTAAGTACTTGCGTCCAGATTCAAAAGCACAAGTTACTATTGAATACAATGACGACAATACACCGGTAAGAATTGACGCTATTGTGGTTTCTACCCAGCACGATGATTTTGATAGCAATGATGAAAGAATGCTTGCTAAAATTCGTGAGGATATTGTAAAAATTCTAATACCACGTGTTAAGGCGCAATTGCCAGCAAATATTCAGTCCTTATTTGACGATAAAATCATCTATCACATTAATCCTACAGGTAAGTTTGTTATTGGCGGACCTCATGGAGACACTGGTTTAACAGGTCGTAAAATTATTGTTGACACCTATGGTGGAAAAGGAGCACACGGTGGTGGTGCTTTTAGTGGAAAAGATCCAAGCAAAGTAGATAGATCTGCTGCGTATGCAACCAGACACATTGCTAAAAACATGGTAGCTGCGGGTATTTGCGATGAACTATTGGTGCAAGTGGCTTATGCAATTGGTGTAGTAGAGCCAATGGGTATTTTTATTGATACTTATCGTACTGCCAAGGTAAACATGACCGATGGCGAGATCGCTAAAAAGGTGACCGAAATTTTTGACATGAGACCAGCATCTATCGAGTCTCGTTTGAAATTGCGTAACCCTATTTATGAAGAAACCGCAGCTTATGGACACATGGGACGTACGCCAGAAGTGAAAACGGTAACATTCACAGCTCCTAACGGAGAAACTATCAGCAAAGAAGTGGAAACATTTACTTGGGAAAAGTTAGATTACGTAGAGAAGGTAAAACAAGCATTTGGTATCTAATTCCAATAAAAAATAGCTTATTCAAAAAGGCTGCTTGAAATCAAACATTGATTTTAAGCAGCCTTTTTTGGTTCGTGTAACTTGCTGCTATGTATCGATAATTTGTTAAAGGATAAATAAAAGGTTATTTTCACATGCACTTAACCACCAAAAAACTACCCTCATCATGAAAAAATACAGCCTAATACTAGCGCTATTTCTGCCATTCTTTTCTCAAGCTCAAATAAGTTCACCCCAAGCAAATAAGACATCAACGATGCCAAATTTAAATGGTATTGGGGAAGATCAATTATTTGTTTTTTGTGACCCAACGGGAGAAATAGGAGGTTCATTAACTGCTGCACCTAGCAATCCATCCAATAGTGTAAATTTCTTATGGGAAGTGTATAATAGGGAAGCTTTTATGTTTGATTCCCTGCTGTTCGAAGAAAATATTTTAATATCTTCCGTTTCTAACCTCAGTTCTAATTTGTATCGTGTTTCGATCAGTGAAACTAACGGAACACCTATTGAGTAATTTCAAGCTTGGGTGTATGTCGATCAACTTTCTATTGCGATAGACTCAATGGTTGGTACGTGCGATGAGGTAAACCTTGATGCGATTCTCACAAAGAATAGCATGGAGTATTACAATACTTCTTTTGATCCACTAATAATTGATTCAAATACGGTAATCACGATTTGTTTAAGTGCCAGTCATACCTACGTTTCCGATTTGGGATTCTACTTAATAGGTCCTCCATCGTGTGGAAGTCCCGTAATTGAGTTGTCACCTAATCCAGGAGCAGTGAATCCTATCAATAATGTGTGTAATAATGGAGATGATTTAGTTAACTTATGTTTTTCAACATCGTCTACTGATAACTTTTACGTTTGTGTTGAATCTACTCCATTGACAGGAAAATGGGCAGCTAGTAGCTCTTGGGAAGCACTTTATGGATGTGACGCCACAAACTCTGGCTGGACAGTTCAAATTTTTGATTGCATTAGCGAAGACGAAGGAGCCTTAACCCATGCAGAGTTGACCTTCACTAATTTGGACGACAACTATTATACAACCGCATTTTACGATTCCGAGGAGATAAATGCATTTATTGCAGACAATTCTTGTTCAGATACCTTAGCAGCAACGCATACCTATGAATTCCCAGAGCTTACTTATGTAACTACTCGTTTGAAAAATGATTACCGCTATCAATGGTCTTGCTCTGATGAAAGTGTTATGATTGAAAATGAGACTGTGAAGGCAACAAAAGCTACATTTGGTAATTCGAGCGATTGCTGGTTTTATTTAACAGTCAACGATTCATTGGGCAATTGTGAAGCAATAGACTCCATGTATTATGCGTATCAACACTCTACTCTTCCTTCAATCGAACCTGTTGACCCATTATGTGTGTATGAAGAACCCTTTACCTTGTTAGCAAACATATCAGGCTTTTGGTACGGAAACGGAATGTTAGATTCTTTAAATGCAGTTTTTGATCCTAATTTAGCAGGTATAGGATCGCACCAAATCATGCTTTTTGATACTATGTATTGCGAATCTGACACCATTAATATTGACGTAAATCCACAGCCCGAAACACCTATTATTCAATATGACGACACCGTATTGTTTATTGAAAACTTTAATGATTTATACACATGGTATCTAGATGAAACGGAAGTTTCTTCTGGAATTGGGAATTACATGTATGAGCCAACAGCATACGGAAATTATACGGTGACTGCAATAAATGAATTTGGGTGTACGTCTGACGCTTCAGCGGTGTTTACATTGATAGGCATCACTAATCATAATTCAATAGAAGCGCCCATATTTGAAGTATATCCTAACCCAGCAAGTAGTTTACTTCCTATTCATGTTAAAACCGATGCTAATTCTGTGTTAACTATAAAGTCAATAGACGGGAAAGTCTTGTTCGAGCAAGATATTGATAACATTGATTTGATTATTCCTATCAAATTAGTGAGAGGTAATTACTTAATATTTTTAAAGACATCAACAAATACGATTGTAAAGACTTTGGTTGTAAATTAGACCTTTGGTTTAAGAGAGGCAAAAGGTTTTTTGTTTAAATCACTATTTTAATATATGTCATTTAAAATTGCAAGTAAAAAATTTACGCCAAAAGCAGCACTTGAAAAAGCAAAGCATTATTGTGCTTATCAAGAACGTTGTCATAGTGAGGTGAAAAACAAGCTATATACCTGGGGTTTATATTCTTCAGATGTAAATAACATTATTGTTACATTAATTGAAGAAAATTTTTTGAACGAGCAACGTTTTGCAGAAAGTTTTGTTTCCGGTAAGTTTAGGATTAAACATTGGGGTAAAATTAAAATAGAACAGCAATTAAAAGGAAAGCAAATATCTGATAGGTGCATAAAAGAAGCGATACAGACCATTGATGAACAAGAATATGAAGATACTTGCTTGCTGCTGGCTGAAAAAAAAATGGGATTATTAGAAGATATTTCTAATAGTTGGGATAGAGATGTGAAAATATACCGTTTTTTAATGTCTAAAGGCTATGATTCGTCCTTAATTAAAAAGATATTGTTACAAATTAAAAATGTATGAAGTATTGTTTCATAACAATTCTCTTTTGCTTTCTAGCCATATTTGGCTACAGCCAAAAAGGAGAAATCAATTTTTTTATTATCCCTACCGATGGATACGAAATCATAGTAGATAATACTGAAAAGTTTGCTACAAATAGGATCGTAGTTGACGCAGGAGAGCATAATTTGAAAATATTTGCTAGTGGTTATCATATTTTTGATACTACTGTAGTCGTCTCAGCTCATCAAGAAGTAATGATAGCTAAAGAACTTAGTTTAACCATTGATTTCACTACTTTTTTGGAACAAGACCGCATTTACGAAAACAAACTCATGACCTATAAAATCCCTGGGGCATTTGTAACTGCTGGTGTTTTGTTTTATGCAACGACTAAGTTGTGGGCAACACAACTTAACTATACAGAGATAGAAGAACTTAAATCTTCTTATCAGACAGCTACATCATCTCAAGAAATTGAAGGCATAAAAGCTAGAATTGTGATCGAAAAAAATAACTTCAAGGCTAACAATAAAATGTTTAAACAAAGTTTATTGATAGCAGGTATTACAGGTACTATTACTGCTCTTTTATGGAGGAAAGCAAACAAAATTGTTGTACCTACATTTCAAGATAAGGTGCAGTTGAAGTTCGACAGTTATTTGTCACAGGATCAGCAAAAAATAATTAAACAAATAGGCTTTACATATGCGTTTTAAACATATCATTACTTGTGTATTCATCGTTTTTTTAGCCATTGGTTGTTATAAAGAAAATACTGACGTGTCAGCGTTAAATACAAATCCTTGGGATATGGATTACAATGGAGATGATCTCATTACAATTGATTCAGCTTATTTTGATTCTACCAGTATAAAACGTTACATCACGAAATTTGACACGATAGATAGTGTCAATGTGGTGATAGACTCTACCATAACAACATTGTACACCAATACCTTAATATTGGAAGCGGAAAGTCATTTGTTTGATGATAATTTAAGTACGTCTTATTCCGTATGGATTAAATCTAGTATTGGTAGTGCAGAATTTTTGAATCAAAACTCCTACATAGAAAACCACCACTTTAAATATCAAATTGTGACAGAGGTTGAAAAAATAGAAATTTGTTATTTGTTTGCTCTTTATAGAAATGAGTCCAAAGGAAAACAGTATTCTTTCTGTAATACCAATCCTTATTAATGTGGAATTTCAATACCCTTTAATTTCCTGAACAGAGTTATTGCTTGCGAGTCACTCATACCACTTACAAAATCACAAACGGATAATAGATTAGTATATAAATCAGCATGTGGTCCACCATCATCATTTAAATACTGAGTAGGTATTAATTGCAACATTTTATTTGCTCTCATGTTTCCTTTTTCAGACAAGGTCGCATCAATAAAAATTTCAAGTAAACCTTCAATTACTTCAAATCCTGCAGCTTCTATCATAACCACTTTGTCAGATTGATACACCTTATCAATGGATATTTTTTTTATATCCTTGATGATTTGAATGGAAGTAGATGATTTTATTATACTGTTGTGATAAGTGCCTTGTAAAATAGATAACTCATTGTCTAAAAATATCTCAGCAGCTTCGGTTGTTAATTTATTAATAGCCAATGCGCGCATAAGACCAGCCTGTTCTTCCTTTGAGTGGAGTTTTTTTAGCTTAGTTAAATTCAACTGTTCTCCGATGAGTTGTTTGAATAATTCATAGGCAGTATTCATATCGATTAGACCTAATCTTAATCCATCTTCAAAGTCAATAATTGAATAACAAATATCATCTGCTGCTTCCATGAGATAAGCCAAGGGATGTCTTGAGTAGCCATGATCCGTTTTTAATAATTTTGTTTCAGATGCAATGTTCTGAAAAACTTCTTTTTCAGCGTCGAAATAACCAAATTTCTTGTGGTGAGGTAATGGGTTTTCTGTTGGAATAGCGTTGGTAGGATATTTTGTAAAGGCAGCTAAGGTTGCTGCAGTCAATCTCAATCCACCTGCTTGATTTAGGTTGGTTAAGATTCTAAAACCATTTGCATTCCCTTCATATCTGATGAAATCTTGCCACTGATTTTTGGATAATTGGTTTTCAAATTGACATCCTTTTTTGCCTAAAAAAAAAGACCTAAATGCATTTTCTCCAGAATGACCAAAAGCTGGATTCCCAATATCGTGCGCTAACGAAGAAGAAGCAACTAATGAACCAATGGCAGAAGCGTCGTAGCCTAGTTTCAGTAATTCAGGATTATTGTCCATAATACGTTGCCCTACCATTTTACCAAGAGATCTCCCAACACATGAAACTTCCAAACTATGTGTTAGCCTAGAATGCACAAAATCGGTAATTGGAAATGGAATAACTTGTGTTTTGTCTTGCAGTTTTCGGAAGGCCGTACTGAAGACAATGCGGTCAAAATCTTTTTCAAAAGCAGAGCGATCTATACCTGTTTGCTGCGGTATTTGTTGGTTGTATCTTTTGGTCGATAATAAGGATTCCCAGTTCATGGAACAAAGAAACGCTTTTGTTGATATATTTTTTAATTACCGCTGGGTTAAAATGATAAATTTGCTACATGGTTACATCAGAACAGATAAGTGCACTAGCTGGACGCGTGGAAGCGTTGAGGGGGTATCTTTGACATTGCTGTCAAAGTAGAAAAGATTAATGAACAAGAACAATATTCGCAAGATCCAAATTTCTGGAATGATCCTAGTGAAGCTGAGAAAGTTTTAAAACAAATAAAAACGTTAAAGTTTTGGGTTAACTCTTTTGATAAAGCAAAATCAGGGGCAGACGATTTAAGTGTGTTGTATGATTATTTTAAAGAAGGTGAGTTAGAGGAAATAGAGCTTAAAGAAGGCTATAGTGAAGTTTTTAATCTTGTTGAAGAACTTGAGTTTAAAAAAATGCTTAGTGCTGAAGAGGACACCTTAAATGCCGTGCTTCAGGTTACTGCAGGTGCTGGAGGGACTGAAAGTTGCGATTGGGCTTCAATGCTTATGCGCATGTACATGATGTGGGGCGAGAAAAACGGATGTAAAATCAAAGAAATTAATTACCAGCCGGGCGAAGTTGCAGGTGTTAAAACCGTAACCTTAGAATTTGAAGGTGATTTTGCTTTTGGATTTTTAAAAGGAGAAAATGGTGTGCATCGTTTAGTACGTATTTCACCATTCGACTCAAACGCTAAACGTCATACATCTTTTGTATCTGTTTATGTTTATCCTTTGGTTGATAACTCAATAGAAATTGATATTAATCCAGCAGACATAACGTGGGATACTTTTAGGGCCGGTGGTGCTGGAGGACAAAATGTAAACAAAGTAGAAACCGCAGTACGCTTAAAACATGCACCTTCTGGGATTATAATTGAAAATTCTGAATCGAGAAGTCAATTAAATAACAAAGAAAAAGCGTTACAATTGTTGAAGTCACAATTGTATGAGATAGAAATGAGAGCTCGATTGGAAAAACGAGCAGAAATTGAAGCGGGAAAGAAAAAAATAGAGTGGGGATCGCAAATACGAAATTATGTGATGCAACCTTATAAACTGGTTAAAGATGTGCGAACAGGTGTTGAAACATCCAATGTTGCAGCAGTACTTGATGGTGACATAAATGCATTTTTAAAGGGATATCTTATGGAGTATGGAAGTGTATAAGAAAGAAGTAAATATCATAGTAGCCATGGCTGAAAACAACACCATAGGCAAAGACAATAAACTGTTATGGCATTTACCCAATGATTTAAAGTTTTTCAAACAAACAACCATGGGATGTCCTATCATTATGGGACGAAAAACCTATGAAAGTATTGGGAGATTGCTTCCAGGCAGAGAAAACATAATCATTACTCGTTCTAATGATTATGAAGTTGAGGGAGCTATCATTTGTCACAGCCTAGATGCTGCTATTGATAGTTCATCTACTAAGCAAGTTTTTGTGATTGGAGGGGGTGAGATATATAAACAAGCGATGTCAATTTGCCACAAATTGTTTGTCACAAGAGTACATCAAGAAATCGAAGGGGATACATTTTTCCCTGCTATTAATGAACAAGAGTGGTCATTAACTTGGTTTGAAAAACAACAGTCAGATGAAAAAAATATGTTAGCGCATACATTTCAACGATATGAGCGGAAAAATGAATTAAATAGTTAATTATTTAAAGAGGGAACGTAATTTTTCGAGTTGTATGGACCTTGATCCTTTAATTAAAATTAATGAGTTCCGTATTTGATTTTTAGTGAGATAAGCCATTAAGTCTTCTGCTAGATTAAAATGAAGAGTAGATGCTAACTTGCCGTATTGTGGCCCAACATAAAAAGCTTTGATGTCATTGCTAGAAACTAAGGAAATCACTTTTTTATGCTCTTCCTCTGCATAATTACCTAGCTCGTTCATGTCACCTAAAATGGCAACCTTCTGTAACTCCGATTTTAGTTGTATTAAATTTTGAAGGGCTAAACCCACACTACTAGGATTTGCGTTGTATGCATCCCAAATAATGTGATTATCTGATGAAACCTGAAATTCAGATCGGTTATTGGTTGGAATGTAAGCTTCAATTCCTTTTTTTATATCATTAATATTTATTCCATGCTCTAAAGAAATTGTAATGGCAGCAGCAATGTTGTTGTTGTTGTAATTCCCAATTAGTTTACTTTTTATGGTAGTATCAAGGTATTTTACTTCTGCTTGATTTTTTGTGTTTTCTATTGTTTCGAAATGGAAAGGCTTTGATGATTTTTCAGACTGACCAACTGTAAACGTTCTTACATGGCTCAGAGGGCGTAAGTTTTGTATTAATATTGTATCATTTTCATCGACAAAAATTGTCCCGTTTTTTTTGTGTAAAAAGGCATACAATTCTGTTTTTGTTTTAACCACACCTTCAAAATCTCCAAAACCACCTAAATGAGCTTTCCCTACATTGGTAATAAGTCCTGCTGTTGGATTGGTTATGTCACATAACTCGGAGATATCACCTAGCTTATTAGCTCCCATTTCAATAATTACGAACTCATGGTCTGCAGTGATTTTTAACAACGTTAAAGGTACACCTATGTGATTATTCAGATTTCCTTCTGTGCACAGCGTTTTTTTACTGTTATGCATGCTTGCAAACAATAATTCTTTTGTGGTTGTTTTGCCATTTGTACCAGTGATAGCTATAACAGGTATGTCAAATAGACTTCTATGAAAGTTTGCTAATTTCTGAAGGCATGTAAGCACATCATCTACTTGAAAGACTCTTCCAGAAGGGTCTAAAATAGGCTCATCTACGACAACAGCTATAGCTCCTTGTTTTAATGCTTTTTTGGCGAAAGTATTGCCATTGAAATTAGCTCCTTTTAAGGCAAAGAACAAAACCCCGGGCTTTGTTTTTCTAGTGTCGGTACATACTCCATTTGACGCTAAAAAGCATTCATGTAAATTGGCGATATTCATGGTGTTAAAATAAAAAAAGCCTGAACAAATGCCCAGGCTTTTTAAAAACATTATTGAGTAAAGTTAATTTTTCCTTTTCTTCTTCTTTTTAGGACTAAATCCTTCTTGTGCTCCAACACGTGTCATAGCGCACCTAAAACCAATTGTAGCACTAGATTGTCTTTCGTCTAAGAAACGTCTGTTAGCAGGTATCAAATAGTAAGCTCTATCATTCCAAGAACCACCTTTGAATACACGCGTTCTATTACTCACTAAACTAGTAGGTGTATCTCCTTCGAAATTACTGTTGTAAACACTATTATTACCTTTATACTCATCTCTATTGTAGTAAATACTAGATTGTTTGTCACCATCACTGAAATTGATATTGTCAGACTCTCTATAATTTCTACGGTCGATGTTTTCTTCAACTCTAACTTCTCTGTATCTCAACTCTCCAGGAATAGCTTTGATATGATCAGAAATTCCTTGCAACAAAACGCCAGACATAGCTAATTCAGTAGACTTAATTAAATCAACCATCTCTTGAACTTTTTCATCAGCATCATTTAATAAACGATTCTCTTCATCTTCAACAGCAGCATCAAGTAATGCTAGGCAACTTTCTAACAATTGTTCTTCATCAGGAATCAATTGACCATCTGTTACTTCTTGATAATCTATAATGTATCCTTTGACACCGGTAACATCGTAATCAACAATGTCATATTTGTCTTCATTGATACCATCACTGTTCAATACTTTTGTTTTGTATACATTACCTCTAAATGGATTTAATTCTTGAGCATCTTCAGAAGTCATAGGTCGATAAACGTCCATAACCCATTCACTAACATTTCCAGACATTGCATATAAGCCATAATCGTTAGGGAAGTTTCTATATACCTCACCTGTGTAAATGTTACCGTCATTTAAAGAACCTGCAACACCCATTCCATCACCACGACCTCTCATGAAGTTAGCTTTGAAATCTCCGTAGAAATTACCAGAATTGTTGTCATTTCTTACGAAGTTACCATTCCACGGGTAAATCTTACGTTCTTTAATTAACTCATCATAAGAATTACCAATCAAACCGTAAGCAGCATATTCCCACTCAGCTTCAGTTGGGAGTCTATATTTAGGTAATAAGATTCCATCTTCCATAACAACGTTACGAGAACCTTTACCACCTTCGTTGTTTGGGTTATAATCAGTCACACCGTCTGCTTTTTTGCCAGTCTCATATTGACCTGACATATAAGCTTCACTGCTAAAGTGATCTTCGTTAGTTTGATTAGGGAAGTGCTCAAAAAGGCCTTCTCTAATTAAAATCATTTCATTGACTCTGTCACTTCTCCAAGCACAATAATCAATCGTTTGAAGCCAGTTTACACCGACAACAGGGTAATCTCTAAAAGCGGGGTGACGAAGATATAATTCTACGTAAGGCTCATTATAAGAAAGTTTGTTTCTCCAAACTAAAGTGTCAGGAAGAGCTTTTCTTTTAATTTCAGGATAATCTGCACCGTACACTGTATTAGTCCAGTGAAGGTAATCTCCCCAAAATTTATTTGTCACTTCAGTTTCATCAATGTAAAATGAACTGACAGAAACTCTTCGTGGAGTATTGTTCCACTCAAAAGCAATATCTTGTTCAACACGCCCCATAGTGAAAGTACCACCTTCAATAAGTACTAATCCTGGGCCAGTCTCTTGTTCTACAAAATCTGCCTTTTCAACGCCACCATTACGTGAGTCGTTATAATTCCATCCTGTTGCACCAGATTGCTCATAATTACATGAATCAAATACTAATGCGACCACTGAAAGCAATATTGCTTTTCCTATCAAGTTGTTTTTCAAAACCTTCATCTTAATTCAATTTAGGGGTGCTAAAGGTAAATATTTAATGTTTTAAACTAGAAAGAAGGGCAACTTATTGCTCTAAATCTTCTTTTCTTTGGTTTACAATCTAATTGCAAAGCTAGTGAAAGTTCATGAGAACCACCAGTAGCTGTTGTTAATCGCGAAACAGTAACGTCATAACTGTATCCGATCTTCATGAAACCTGTCTGAACACCTAGCAAAGCTATAAAAGAATCCTTGTTCCGATACCAAATACCACCTACTAAAGGTCCTTTTTTTACATAAAGCCCCATAAGTAATTGCTGAAAGCTTGCTTGGCGCTGATAAAGAATCCCTGGCGACAGGCTTGATTTATTGTTTTGTGAAAATTTCTTTTCCTTAATGTTTATAGTGTAACCAGCATGACCAGTAAATTTTATTGGCAATGGACTGTTATCATTTATAACAGATTCATCTGGTTGAGTAAGGTGATGGGCAGCAAAACCAAAATAAAATTTCTCGCTATACGCTAAAAAACCTGTTGAAAAATCAACACCAGAAACGGTGCCGCCACGTCTTACATCTTGTGTGTCATAAATGAATCCTTTACGTTCATCAATCATGTCGCCAAAAGTAAGGTTGTCCCAATCAAGTTTACGTTGAAAATAAGAAGCCTCAAAACCAACTTTAATAGAGAATTTTTGTGTAATAGCTTGCTGATATGAATAAATCCCGCTAACTCTAGTGGTGTTCAGTGTTCCTTCTCCAGCTTTATCATTCATAACCATTAATCCTATCCCGCCCGAAATAGCATCAATGTGCTGATCGTACGATGCATTAGTGGTTATATACGTACCCGGAATACCTGGCCACTGATTTCGATAGTTCAGTGTTGCACGAGGGCAATTTGCTGTACCTGCAAAAGCTGGGTTTAAGTATAATGGATTCGCATAAAACTGCGTAAATTGAGGATCCTGAGCATTTGCATCGTTCGAAGAACACATGCTAATTACTAATCCTACTATCAGATATTTCGTTAATCTTTCCGTCAACATTATAAAGGTAAAGGTTATGCCACACAAACAAGGTTCAATTATACAAGTTTTTTTTCAAACTACCGCATCATTTTTTTTAAGAAAGTTGCAATATAACCTATTATATGTCGTTTTTTTGTTGTTTTAAAGCAAAGCAACAAGTTTAAATTATGAGTAAATATTCATTAAGTGGTTGGGAAAGTGTGATGTTGTTATGGGTAGTTTTGTACTCATACGGAATTAAAGCACAAGAGGTTACATTCGATTTAGATTGGATCAATAAAAACAATCAATGGGTATTGGATGGTGGTATGAATCTTAAGAACACTGGCGAGTTAATATTTACAGATAAAATAAAAATACCGAATGGTTTTAAATGTGAATCAGCAAGAATTGCGTCAGTATCTTCAAATTTGGTGAGTAAAAAGGCAATTTTTGAAAATGATAAGCCGAGCAATAACTTTATTTTAAATTGGTATGAAGTAACCGAAAAAAAGGAAAGATTTATCAAATTTGAGATTACTGTTTTAAAGAAAAAAGGTAATTCAATAGAGCAATTATCAGCTTTTAATGTCAACTATTCACTTAAAAGATTACCTATTAACCTTAGGAAATCATCAGATTTCACGAATGAATCTAAATTTAATTCAGGTGATTGGTATAAAATATCTGTTTCTGAGACAGGTATTTACAAAATTACATACTCGTTCTTAAAAAAACTAGGAGTAGATATAGATAATATTAACCCTCAAAATATTAATATTTATGGCAATGGCATAGGTATGTTGCCATTAAATAATGCTATACCCAGACCAGATGACGTTTTATTAAATAGGATTAGTATTGCAGGAGAAACAGACGGAGTATTTAATAATAACGATTACATCTTGTTTTATGCACAAGGCCCTGATACATGGTCATTAAATACATTGAATAATGGATTTACACATAAAAAACATGATTATTCAAATGAGGTACATTATTTTATAGGTATAGGAACGGACCAACCTTCACGTATTGCAACACAGCTAGAAACTACTTTGCCAGTAACATATACCATGAATGAATTTGACGATTACCAGTTTCATGAAAATGAGCTAGTAAATGTTGTTGGAAGTGGCCGGATATGGTTAGGAGAACATATTGGGAATGGTGAAAACAAAACTTTTAATTTTTCATTTCCAAATGTTAAAACAGGAAGCTCAGCTACGATATTGACACGTGCTTATGGTCGTGCTATTGGGCAAGATGCTCAAATGAATATCACTGTTGAGGGACGTCAAAAAGTATTTAATGTCATTAAAGTAGGAACAAGGGTAGAAAACAATTATGCTAGACCTATCCTTGATAATTATGTTTTTTCAGCCAATGATGCTTCCTTTAGTGTGAATTTAAATTATGTTGGAAATTCGGTTTCAGATGGTTCCTGGTTAGATTATATTGAGATAAATGCACGACGCGAACTAAAAATGGTAGGCTCTCAAATGGCTTTTAGAGATGTTAATAGTATTGGTAAGGTTTCTGAGATACAATTGAGTTCAAATCTTTCAGGCATAACTTTTTGGGATGTATCGGACGTCAATAATGTATCTGAATTAGATTCAAGACACGAATCAGGTCAACACTTGTCTAAAATTAATACCGACAGCTTAAAACAATTCGTTGCACATACTGGCTCAGGATATTTAACTCCAACAGAAGTAGGTAAAATAGCTAATCAAAACCTACACGGCATGGCTGCTGTTAATTATGTGATTATCACACATCCCAATTTTAGAGTGCAATCAGAAGATTTAGCTAGTTTTCATGCAGAAAAACAAGGCCTGTCAACGGCTGTCGTTAATGTGCATGAGATCTACAACGAATTCTCGTCTGGAAATCAAGATGCGACAGCGATAAAAGATTTCTTGAGAATGTTGTATAAACGTTCTGTTTCAAATACCAAAGAAAATTTAAAATATGTCTTGCTTATGGGGGATGGATCTTATGACAATAGAAGAGGCATCTCAGGCAACACTAATTTTATACCAACTTTCCAATCGTTTGAATCATTCAAAGCTACAGAATCATTTTCAACAGACGATTATTTTGTATTATTAGATGATAATGAGAGTTATTTGAATCAAGAGCATATAGACGCTGGAATTGGAAGGTTCCCTGTTCAAAACGCACAAGAAGCGCAAGAAGTTGTCAATAAATCTAAAAGATATTTAACAGGCAATAATCAGGGAACAGGTAGCCTCAATGCAGGTGATTGGAAAAATAAAATATGTTTTATTGCCGATGACGAAGACACTAATACGCATTTAAATCAAGCCATAGATGTTGCAAATAAGGTTATAACAGAGCATCCTGAAATAAATATTCAGAAAATATTTTTAGATGCTTATAAGCAATTTAGTACGCCAGGTGGAGAGCGTTATTATGAGGCACAAGATGACTTGAGAAACGCTGTGCAAAATGGGGCCTTATTAGTCAATTATACAGGTCATGGTGGTGAAGTAGGTTGGGCTCATGAACGAGTATTAGACTTAACAGACATTAAAGGTTGGTCAAATGTTAATAGATTGCCCGTATTTATGACAGCTACCTGCGAGTTTACCCGATTCGATGATCCTGAAAGAACTTCGGCAGGTGAATTTGTTTTGTTGAACTCAAATGGGGGTGGCATAGCATTATTGTCGACCACACGAGCAGTTTATTCTATTCCTAACTTTAACCTTAATATGGAGTTCTATAATCATGTACTTGATAAATTAGATGAAACAGGCGATGTTAATAGACTTGGTGAAATTGTAAGGCAAACTAAAAATAATAGGGCCAGCGGCAATAGTTCTACCAATCACAGGAACTTTGGATTGTTTGGCGACCCTGCTCTTCCTATTAATATCCCAAAACATAAGATTGTCACAACATATGTAAATGGTGTAGGAGTTAATTTAAGTATTGATTCACTAAAAGCGCTGGATAAGATTACTATTCAAGGTGAAATTAGAGGTGAGAATGATTCACTTTTAGCAGATTATCAAGGAATCGTATCGCCTTTAGTCTATGGTAAAGAACAATACTTGCAGACTTTAGGGAATGATGGGGGATCTACTCCAAGAGGTTTCACGGTTCGGAATAATGTGATGTACAAAGGAAGAGCTAAGGTTAGCGATGGTAAGTTTACTTTTTCTTTTGTAGTTCCAAAAGACATTAGTTCTGCCTATGGTAAAGCTAGAATTAGTTATTATGGCTGGAATGATTTTGATGATGGTGTTGGGTTTGATTCTTCGTTAACAGTAGGTGGTACTTCTGATAATGTTTCGTTAGATGATATTGCTCCAAGTATTTCCTTGTTTTTAAATGATGAACAATTTATAAATGGTGGTTTATCCAGTCAAAACCCAGTATTGATTGCTAAACTTCACGATGCAAATGGATTAAATACGGTAGGTACAGGAATTGGACATGATTTAGTAGCTATTATTGATGGTGATGTAAATAAACCTATTGTGTTAAATGATTATTATGAAGCTGATTTGGATTCTTATCAAAGTGGTAAGGCAAAATTTCAATTAACCGACTTAGAGAAGGGGCCTCACACAATTACGCTGAAAGCGTGGGATGTGTATAACAATTCAGCAGAGTCGACATTAGAATTCATGGTTGCTAACAATGAAGAATTAATATTGGATCATGTATTAAACTACCCTAATCCATTTACGTCCTTTACTGATTTTTATTTCGAACATAATCAGCCTGGCTCTTTATTAAATGTTCGTGTTCAAATATTTACTGTTAGTGGTAAATTAGTGAAAAGCATAGAACAAATAATGCAAACAACAGGTTCCAGAAGTCAAGCCATTCATTGGAATGGATTAGACGATTATGGAGATAAAATAGGCAGAGGGGCGTATATTTATAAATTAAAAGTTGAAACTTCCGACGGTAAAAAGGAAGAACAATTTGAAAAGCTTGTTAAATTTTAGCCTAAAAGAATTTTAGATTACTTATTTTTGGCTGCTTTAAGCAGTGTCAGACAATACTCATGAGAAAATCAACCCTATTATTTGGTTTAATAACCATTTGTTTCAGTACCAAAGCGCAGTTAAATCAAAATGAGGCAGCGGAAACAGTACAGTTAAATACAATAACTACAGCAGTTCCTTTTGTCATGATTGGTCCTGACTCTCGTTCTGGAGCTATGGGTGATGCTGGTGTTGCACTGAGCCCCGATGCAAATGCAGCATTCTGGAATCCGGCAAAATTAGGCTTTGTTACAAACGAATTAGAAGTTAGTCTTTCATACTCTCCTTGGCTCAGGGCCTTAGTTCCGGATATGAACTTAGCTTACTTAACAGGATATAAAAAGCTAGATAAAAAAAGTGCCATTGCAGCATCATTGCGTTTTTTCTCTTTAGGAGATATTAATTTCACCGATGCTAATGGTAATGCTATTAGAACATTTTCACCTAGTGAAGTTTCGATTGATGCATCTTATGGTGTGAAACTTTCAAAAAACTTTGGTGGTGGAATTGCTGTACGATTTATAAACTCTAACCTGACTGGAGGAACAAACGTTGGTGGAGCAAATTCTAAGCCAGGAAGGTCTGTTGCTGCCGATATTGCCATGTTTTATACCAAAAGCAATTTTGAAATAGCTAAGAAAAAGGCAACATTCAATGCGGGTGTTAATGTATCTAATATTGGCGCTAAAATGTCTTACACAGATGCAGGCGAAAGAGATTTTATTCCTACTAATTTAAAGTTAGGGCCAGCTTTAACTATTGAAATAGATAAAACAAATCAATTGACTGTACAATTTGAATTCAATAAGCTATTGGTACCTACGCCGCCTACTTATGCGCTTAATGAAAACGGTCAACCAACTATTGATCCAGCTACAGGGAAGTATATAATTGACAAAGGGAGAGATCCAGACGTAAGTGTTACAAGTGGTATTTTCGGTTCTTTTAACGACGCCCCAGGTGGTGTGAAAGAAGAAATGAGAGAAGTGAATATCGGTGGTGGTTTTGAATACTGGTATGACAAGCAGTTTGCATTCAGAGGTGGATATTTTTATGAGCACCCAACTAAAGGGGATAGACAATATTTAACCTTTGGAGCGGGTGTTAATTATAGCATGTTATCCATAGATCTTTCATACTTAGTTTCTACTAGTAATAACAATCCTTTAGCAAACACCTTACGTTTTACATTGCGATTAAATGTTGCTAAGCTAAGTGATGTAAAAGATCAATCGGCAAAAGAACTATAATGGGCTTTAGAATAGGTTATGGGTATGACGTACACCAACTAAAAGAAGGGTGTGAATTTTGGTTGGGCGGTATTAAACTAGACTGGAACAAAGGTGCCGTTGGACATTCAGATGCCGATGTACTTATTCACACCATATGCGATGCTTTATTAGGAGCTGCTAATTTACGAGACATAGGATTTCACTTCCCAGATACGGATCCCAAATACAAAGGAGTAGACAGTAAACTATTACTCAAAGAAGTCATAGCATTAGTCCGTAAAAAGGGATATCAAATAGGAAATATTGATGCAACGATTTGTTTGCAACAACCAAAAATTAATCCACATATACCAGCCATGCAATTATGTATGGCGAATGTGTTGGAGGTTGATGTAGATTTAATAAGTATAAAAGCCACAACAACCGAGCAGTTAGGGTTTGTTGGTAAAGGTGAGGGAATAAGTGCACACGCTGTAGTGCTCATAGAGAAAAAGTAAGTCGAGCATACACTTCCCACTAAACAGATGTTTCTGTAAATAAGTTTTCCGTTTTTAATCGTTAGAATTTATAGCCAACCATAAGTTAGCTCAAGTATGGCTATGCGAGTCTTGCTATTATTTTCAATTTAAGCATTCGATATGTTCTGTAGAATCACTTAGTAATATGGGACAAAAGCGGTTTTCTTTTTCATCAATCAACTATTAATTTATTTTTGCAAGCAAACGAAAATTGGCTTAAACCAATAGCACACGAGATATATTAAACGGGTAGTAATTAATATA
>JBLIDJ010000035.1:0-21570 GCA_047634195.1 Flavobacteriales bacterium | reverse complement strand
CCCTTTCGGACACGTTTTGAAACCATGCATTCCACAAGGACGACAGTCCAGTTTTTCTAGTGTTTCTACCACACGACTATTGTCTGACAAAGGACCAAAGCCAAACGAAGGCACTGTAGAACAATAAATGGCAGTAACGGGTGCATTCATGCTTGAACACAAATGCATAGGCGCCGAATCGTTGACGTAATTCATGGTTGCTTGTTGCATCAACGCTGCCGATTGTAGCAAGTTGAGTTTTCCACACAAGTTTATTATGCTGGTATGACTTGATTGCGTTAAAATATCTTGACAAGCTTCTGAATCTGCTGGGGCACCTAACAAATAAATGGTATGTTGCTGCATGGCTTCGGCATTACATAAATCTATCCACTGACTAGCTGGAAACTGTTTCGTAAACCAGACTGATGTTGGTGCCATACACACAAACGATTTCCCAAGGTAAGCTTGAATCTTTTCTGTGTCATTCGTTGTAGGATACAATTTCGGTTTTTCGTGCTGTATTTCACCTCCAAGCAAGGGTTTCAACAAAGCATGATTACGCACTATTTCATGTGTCCCATTGCCCCATTCATGCTTAATTTTATGGGAGAAAAAACGAGCGAAAGGGTTTTTATCGAAACCAATCCGCATGGCTGCTCCAGAAAAGGCAGTTAACAAGCCCGTAGCACCAAAACGTTGAAGGTTGATAACGGCATCAAATTTTTCTTTTCTAATGCCTTGCACCATATTCAACAGCGAACGATACTTCCCTTCTTTTTTGTTCCATACCCATACTTTTTTCAAGTGTGGGTGCTGATCATACAAACTTTCGTTGCCTTTTCGCACCATGAGGTGCAAAGCAGCATTAGGCAAATGCATATGTAGTGTTTCTACCATTGCACTTGCCAAAATAGCATCGCCAATAAAAGCTGTTTGTATGATCAATATTTTTTGCATTATACGGCTACGTTATATTCTCGCAATGCATCGTTTAAAGATGTTTTTAAATCGGTACTCGCTTTTCGTTTTCCAATAATTAAGGCACATGGTACTTGAAACTCTCCAGCTGGAAATTTTTTGGTGTACGTACCTGGAATCACTACGGCATTTTCAGGTACTTCTCCTTTTGTTTCAACAGGTTCAGATCCTGTTACATCAATTATCTTGGTGCTTTTGGTTAAGACTACATTAGCACCTAACACAGCTCCTTTTCTTACCCTCACTCCTTCTACTACAATGCAACGAGAGCCAATAAAAGCACCGTCTTCAATAATTACGGGTGCAGCTTGCAAAGGCTCTAATACACCACCAATTCCAACACCACCACTTAGGTGTACATCTTTGCCTATTTGAGCACAAGACCCTACCGTAGCCCAGGTGTCAACCATAGTACCACTAGCTACATATGCACCAATATTTATGTATGAAGGCATCATAATAACTCCTGGTGCAACAAACGCACCATAGCGAGCAACAGCATGAGGAACAACACGAACACCTAATTCTTTGTAATTGGTTTTAAGTGCCATTTTATCGTGAAATTCAAAAGGGCCAACCTCAATAGTTTCCATTTTACGAATCGGGAAATACATGACAACCGCTTTTTTCACCCATTCGTTTACTTGCCAGTCATCTCCAACAGGTTCGGCAACACGCAACTTACCTTTATCTAAATCTTCTATTACTTGTTCTATTGTTTGTATCACTTCTTTGTTTTGTAAAAGTGATCTATCGTTCCACGCTTTTTCAATTATTGCTCTCATACTTTTATAAACTTTTCGCAAATATACACGAACCAATAAACTAGCCTATCTTTGTTGCCATGGGAAGAGTGTTAGCAATTGATTATGGTACAAAACGAATAGGTTTGGCCGAAACGGACGAACTACAAATCATTGCAAGCGGCATAGGAACCATACACAGCAGTGAGTTGAAGGATTATATTAAAACCTACCAACAACAAAAAAAGCTGAGTACCATTGTAATTGGTTTACCCAAAAGACTCAACAACGAGGCAACTCATGCCACCAAATTGGCGCACGATACCGCCATACATTTAAAAAGAACCTTTCCAACAATTGAAGTAGTCATGATAGACGAGCGTTTTACCTCAAAAATGGCCTCTGCAGCAATGTTTGAAGGAGGATTAGGAAAAAAGAAAAGACAAGAAAAAGGCATGGTAGATATGGTTAGTGCTACCATTATTCTACAGTCATACATGGAGCAACAACGCTATTTGAAAGGATAAGCTGTTAGGCGTTAGTATTCAGTATAAAGTAATAAGTACTGAGTATTAAGTACAAAGTATTAAGTATAGAGTAAAAAGTAGTTAGTAATTAGTAATTACTAATTAGTAAAAAATTAATTGAAATTAACGCGTAATCCTATTTTATTGTCACCTAAAACTCCTATTCCGATAGCTATCGGAACGTGACAAGCTTTGTAATCCCGAAAGGTCGGGTCAAGCTCTGTAAACTTAAATTATATCAGCAAGACATGAAAAACACATTTAGTATTACCGACTCATTAAACATGGGATATGACATGTTAAAAAGAAGATTTGGAGCTATCATGCTTTTGGTTGTGATTACTGTTGTATCAGAATTGTTTTTTCAATATGCTATCACCACATTCCTTCTGTTATTTGGCCCATGGACATCAGTCATAGCTAAACTACTGAGTAATGTCGTCAATACTTTTTTTGGTTTAGCGTTACTTTTAAAAATGATAGCACTTTATGACGATACCAACACTGATTTAAGTGTTGATTCTTTTTTTAGTACTGTTAAGAAAGATATGTTTATACGATATGTTATTACCTCCTTATTATATGGCGTTATTGTTGCTTTGCCTATTTTTATTTTTGGTGGAATAGGAGTTTTAATAAAACTTTATGTCATTGATCAACTTGCTGATCCCTCTAGTCCTCTTATCATTTTATTAGCGGTGATTTACTTAGTGGCTTGTTCAATAGTTGTCATTCACCTAATCATGCGATTTCTATTAGCTCCTTTTTTCATTGCAGATGAGATCACAAAATCTCCTGTCGAGGCATTAAAATTAAGTGCTAAGGCGTGTAAAAAAAATGTTGGCCATTTATCACTATTCGCTTTAGCTATCATCGCAGTATCTATTTTAGGGGTCATCCTTTTCCTTATCGGAATACTATTTGTTTACCCAATTATTATCATTGCAACTGTACACGTGTATAGAAGTCTGGCTCATAAAAACATGGAATTTAATAACGTTATAATCGAAGAAGTGGAGTAAGTCTTTAGCTGTTAGCTGTTAGCTGAAAAAATTAATTGAAATCAACGCGTAATTCTATTTTTATCCCTGAAATTCCTACATATTTACCTAATTCCCTTAACCTGAAACCTTTTATCCGAATTCCGATAGCTATCGGAACGGGACAGGCTCTAATACCTCATGCCTACTTCACTTTCAACTCCCGTGACAACACCGAACCATGAACATCTAATAAAGTGAGTACATGATCTCCATCTTCAAGAGAAACTTCCATGCTGTGGTTTCCTTGCGTCATTCCTAAATACATTTCATCTACGTGCCAATATATTATTTCATTTTGTTGGGCATGGCTTGCTTGCAGTACACATTTTTGTTTTTCTCCGTTAATGCCAATAGGTATTTTTAAAGTGGAATTGTGATAAGGATAAATCAATTGAATTTGATTGATCTCTGTATTTGGTTGGCATAGTGTTGTCCATAGCGGAAGTTCAAGATAGTCGGAATGTGTTTGTTTGTAGTACCAAGCCATAACAGGTGGTAAACAAAACCAGTTTTTAAGCTCACGATCTTGAGGCGTAGAACATCCCACTGAAATGCGCAACCCATTAGCTTTATTGAGCATGATGGGCTTACAAAACGTGCAAATTTGAGCACCTTTTGAAGCTAATGGAATTTCTTTGATGGCTGTTGGACAAAATGCTCCTTTTACATTTCCTGAATGAGCACAGAGTGGGGTGCTTACAACGCCATGTTCAGGTTTATCAAACCACGAAGCTTTGGGCAGAACATGGAACACTTCAAATAAAATAGGACCTGCATGGGTAGCGCCACTCAACGCTGGTCTTCCCTCTCCATCGGCATTTCCTACCCAAACACCAACGGTGTAATTTTTATCAACACCAATGGCCCAAGCATCTCTACCTCCAAAACTAGTACCTGTTTTCCAAGCAACTTTTCGTTGATTACTGAAAAAATTCCATCCTATTTCGGTGCTCGGTCGTTTTACGTTTTTTAAGTTTTTTAACACGGTGTAACAAACACCAACATCTAAGGGGAAAGTCAATTCCTTAGATACATCGTTGTTTGATAAAGTCATGGATTTAGCACCCATGCCAACTAGTTTCTGCGCAAAAGCACTGTATAACTGTGTTAATTCCCATAAGGTTGCTTCGCCTCCACCCAAAATTAAACTCAAGCCATAATGACTTGCTGGTTGTTTTAGGGTGGTAAGACCCATTTGGCGCAATTGATGTAAAAAATTAGGTACCGTAAGTTGCTGTAGCATTTTAACAGCTGGCACATTCAACGATCGGACAATGGCTTCGTTGGCTGGAACTGCTCCTTCAAAACGACTCACATAATTTTCAGGGCTATACCTCCCTAAACGCATGGGAATGTCTGGCTGCAAAGTGTATGGAGTGATGTCTCCCTGTTGCAGCAACATGGCAAACAAAAAAGGTTTTAAAATACTGCCAGTGCTCCGAGGGGTTTGAACCATGTCATTATATCCTTCGTATTTCTCCGCTAAGTCTGCTACATTTCCTTGATACGCTAATACTTGTTGCGTGTTGTTATCAACCACTACCACGGCAGCATTTGCCACTTGGTTTTGCACATAAATCTGCTGGTATCGCGTTAAAATTTGCTTGGTTCTTTGTTGCAAATTTTTAATGATGGAAGTATGGATGCGTTGCTGTGCTTTACCTTTTTTTATACTTAACTGAATGGCATGAGGTGCCTCGTTCGGAAATGGAATAATGCCTGATGGCAAAAGTTCAAGCTTTGCTAATTGATAGGTTGTTTTATCTATTATTTTTTGCTCGAACAAACGAAAAAGCAAGCGGTTGCGCTTTTTCAGTAATTGCTCATTCGATTTCCCGGGAAACATCAACCCGGGTGCGTTGGGCAATACAGCCAACATAGCTGCGTCTGCCCAAGAAAGCGCTGTGGGTGGTCTCGCAAAATATCGCCAACTGGCAGCATCTAACCCAACTACATTCCCTCCAAACGGGGCATGTGCGGCATACATATTTAAAATTTGTTTTTTGGAATACGACACTTCTAAGCGCAGGGCAAACACCAATTCCTTCATTTTTTGCCAAATCGTTCGTGCTGGATTTTCAAAAGCCAATCGTATGGTTTGCATGCTGATGGTACTAGCTCCAGAAACTACCTTTCCTGCTTTTACATTTTGATACACAGCTCTCACCAAGGCATCTAACCTCACACCTGAATGGCTGAAAAAACTAGCATCTTCAAACAAAAGAACTGCTTGCACATACTTTTCTGGTAAGGAATCACTGGGTGGAAACCGCCATTGATCGTCGCTGGCTATTCGTGCCGACAACAACCCACCCTGTTCGCCAAAAAGCACCGTGGCATAGGGTTGATTAAATAGTTTGTCTGGCAGCATAAACCACCAGACATACCAAATCAATAAAAAAATACCTCCTATAAAAAAACGCTTTTTACCCATTTATTTAACCACATCAACCCATTTACCTTCATTAACCGCATGTATGGCGTTGTCGTACATTGCTCCACAACTGACACTTGGCAAATAATAATGGCCTGGGTAGGTTGCGTTCAACTTAATTTTAAAAGAACGTTTTTCATTTTTGTTCAACGAAAAATAGGTGTAAACCCTGTCATCTCTCATATCGCGATAGTCATAAGCACTTTCTTTTAAAGTCTCACTATCGTTTAACCTATCCCGCATGATTTCCCATCCTGCAGGGAAAATTTGCTCCAAAGCTAGGTTGTTAATTCGAGCATTTACGTCAGCATTGGAGATGCGTACCTCCGCAATAAAATCTTGACCTAATTTCAACTGGCTCACAGCTATTTCGTTGCCTGTTAAATCGGTATATCGCACACTCATTTCTATCTTTTCTTGTGTCGCAGGGAATTTATTTTCTAAAGGAATTCCTTTGTTAGTAAGACGCACATACAAATTACCACCTGACAACGATTTGATTTGAATGACCTTTTCTGTCCATGATTTTTCTTCAAACGTTGACAACGAAAATGGTTCAAGACTGTTGACATCAACTACATGATTACCCATGGTCAAGGTTGCTTTTATTTCGCTTGTAGGATTGCTCACTTTCATATAGGTAGCCAAAGCATACAAACTATAAGCAGTTGTTTGAGTACTCATCCAAGCCTTATTCCCAACCCTTTTGGCAAGGGCTAAACTCACTTGATTGGCTGCATTCATTTTATCCATCAATACCAAGGTTTCCAAGATCATGGCTTGGTCTCTAACATCAGAACCATACGTATTGCCCGTTTCACGATAAGGAGAAACGTAGGTTGGTAAATCCAGGATGATTTGATTGGCAATTTGTTTTTGACCTATTAAAAAATAAGCCAAAGCCAACCGCCATTTTGCTTGTGTCGATTGCACCTGCATTTCTCTCAACCTATTCATAGCACCATATTCAGGAGAACCTGCTAATGCAAGGGTATATAAGCGATAGGCTTGATCGTTTTGTTTCCACGAAGCATTCAAATCATTGCGAGAAGACCAATTTCTTGCTTCTTTTTTCTGGTAATTTATCCAGTTTTCTTTCAGGTTAATTGGCAGCAAGTATCCTTTTTGCTCAGCCAACAACATAAAATGTCCTGCATAATTAGTCCCCCAAGGAGTAGCCTTTTCACCTCCTGTCCAATAGGCAAACCCTCCGCTAGCAGTTTGAAAGCGAATCATTTTATGCAATGCAGACCTGACGTTATTCTCCACATTTAGTTGCTGTTGAGCACTCAGATCAACCAAATCCGATAAAAACAATTGTGGAAATACTCTTGAAGTTGTTTGCTCAATGCACCCATGTGGATAACCAATCAAATACCTCAAACGAGACTCTAAATTCAACGATGGAAAAGTGGAAAGCTCCACCGAAAGTTCATTGGTTCCTGTGATGCCAAATTTATCTACAGCAATACGAAGCTCTTTATTGGCATTAAGCAAGGTGTCTTTAGTTTGTATGAATATTGGATTGGAGGGCCGGATATCCAACGAAGTCTTTTCGTAAGCCTTGTCTCCTCCGCCTTCTACAAAAACTTCAATTTCAGCTATGCCTATGTTGTTTGAAGCTTCAATTTCAACAAATGCTGTTTCATCACCTGGTTCTGTAAAGTTTATGGTAAACTCTTTATCCCCTAGTATGGTCAACAATTTATTTGTTTTCACGCTTACTTTTACTTTTTTAACCTTTTCATCTAAGGCAAATACGGTGATAGGCATTTTCACTTTTTCTTTTGGCCCGAGCATCCTAGGCAAAGTAGCTTGCACCATCACTGGTTTTTTAACGGGTACTGCCTTTTCGAAACAACCAAAAGCTCCTTCTTGACGGGCTACCACCATAACCCTAACAGAACCTATGTAGTTTGGCATGGTAAATTGATGCGTTTTTTCTTCACCTGCTTTTAGCTCAAAAGGGCCTACAAATTGAACAACTGGTTTAAACCTGTTGGCTTTTTTATTGCCCGAAATGGCATTTTCTTGGTCACCACCAATGCTCAACAAATTGTTCAGTAAAAGGTTGTTAGCACCAATAATGTGATCGTACATATCCCATGTTCTAACACCTAAAGCCTCTCTAGCGTAGAAGTATTTTTTAGGGTTGGGAGTTTGGAAATGAGTTAAATCCAATAAGCCTTCATCTACAATAGCTAAGGTGTAGGTCATTTTTTTACCTGTTTGCTCTTTTACCGTGATGTTGAAATTACCCAAAGGTTTTATCTCAGCGGGGAGCATGGCAACAGGTGTCACCACATTTTTTTTGTTGTCAACCAAAAGTGGTATTACTCCAAACATACGAATGGGTAAATCGTTCCCCGTTACTTGATGCGGCTGCATGTACGTAATATGGACATACACATTTGGTTGCATTTCTGCGGTAATAGGCAATTCAAATTTGGTTTCGTTTTCGGCGGTATTGATGACAAAATGGTTCAACACTTTAGAACCGTTTTCAACAGTAAGTAACGCTTTTGCCCCGCTAGAACTAGGAAAGGAAATTTTAGCCAAATCTCCTACCTCGTAATGGGTTTTATCGCTCGAAAATCCTAATACGGTTGCTGCTTCTTTGTTAGATCGGTTGGATCGTGCCCAATAAGGCCAATCGAAATACATGATTTTGCTGGAGACATGTCCACTTTTTTTGTGTTTTGCCACAACCAAATACCTTCCCCAGGCATGTTTATTTACGCTAAAATTAACACTTGCTTTTCCTTGCTTGGTGCTTACTTCTTCCTTAAATACTTGAGCACGTCCATTACGTTTGATGTAGGTTGCAATGTTTTCCTCAGGGCTGTCCCACCACCATCGCCAATTGATTTTATAGATGGTCACCTCCATTTTTTCATCTTCAGCTTTTCCATTTTCTGATACAGAAGCTATTAATATTTCATTATCGGTATCCGTTTCAATGGCTCCTCCCCAAAGTTTTCCTTCGGGAGTTTTAATACCTACATAACTTTTATAGGGTGAGTATTTAAAACTTTTAAAATCTTCGCTAAATCCGCCGCCAGTTTCAAACACTTTGGTTTTATAGTTTGCTTGCAACATGCCCGGGGCATTCACCCCAACTTTGATTCCAGTTTCATAAGAAACAAACCCCGTTTCGTTGGTTGTACCTTCAAATATCTTTTTGTTTAACGCCGAAAAACTTTTAAGCTCTTTGTCATCAAAACAGTAATTATTAAAACCATCAAAAGTGGTGGTGGTTGCGCTCAAATCAAGTTCACTGGTCACCATCATGTTTTTGGCTACCAAGCCATGCAGCCAGTTTACCTGTAAAGAAAGTTTGTTGTTGTTTTCCTTTGACAGCAATGCTTGTTCCGATGTTAGTTTTAATTTTAATCGGTTTGGTTTGATGGTTTCAATCTTAATTCGTTTGGTAAACTCTTGTCCACCAACTTTTACTTTGGCTAAATAGTTTCCAGTAATGGCTTCACTGGCAGTAACTGTGTTGCAATTATACACCCTGTTTACATGCTTGGTTAAAATTTCATGTTGCACCACTAGCCCTCTTGGATTAATGAGTTCAAAATGAACGGGATAGTTATCTGGCAGAGATTTTTCAACATCCAACAACATAAACGATAGGTAAAGCGAATCTCCTGGGCGCCAGACGCCTCTTTCTCCATAAATAAGGCCTTTGATGCCGTTTTTAGTTTTAGCACCTGCCACATCAAATTTCGACATCGACAAAGCTTCGGCATTGCCCAGTTTGATAAATGTTTTTGATTTCCCTGCACTTGCCGAAGCAAAAGCAGCTTTTCCTTGCACGTTTATTTTCAATACGCCTTGCTCATCTGTTTGCCCTTGTGCGATCAATTGTTGCTGGTAATCATAAAAATGAACTGTAGCATTGGCTTTTGGTTCTGCTGTTATTAAATCGCTTACAAAAGCTAATAGTTCGTTGGTACTTCCTTTTTTTATCAACAAACCTAAATTGCTTGCAATGAAGTTTTTTTGCGACGAAGTATTGCCTGATCGATAATAGTAAGAATGACAAGGGTTATCTCTTTCTTCCCATTTGTATTCGTAATTCCAATAAGTACCTCCATGATATCCTCCATAATCATCGTAATCATCATAGTAATATTCATCGTTATTTGAATCGGATTCAGAAACATCAGATTCTCCCCTCATCAAATCGCTTAGAGTAGGTAAATCGTCTGCCGTTGTTTCCGATTTTTTACCATTGCATTGATACGAAGCATAAGGTTGTAAAAATCGAGTTTCTACGCGATATACCGCACCGGGTTCAATGGTCATTATTTCCGATAAATCAACCATAAACCGATTGAACTGCCTGATGTTTTTACCCGATTTTTTCAGGTTCAACCTTTTGTAAGCAACAATTTTTCCTACCCTGTCAAAACGATAGTTTCCTTGGTAATGGTTGTTTTGCAAAAATTGCAACATGTTGTTTGCAAATACCTTGTACACAATAATGTCGAGGTAATTGAGGCTAACCGCATCGATAGGCACAATGATTTTTCCTTCTACAGGAATAAATGTTCCTTCGCCCCCAATCTTAGCTGTTGGTTTTAGCTGGTAAAATACCAGTTTGGTTTCAAATGATTTTTCCAACTGATAACCGTTGACATTTTTAACTTGTTTGACAATGTTGATGGTCAAACTTCCAGCAAGTCTGCCTTTGGGGTAAACCAGTACTTCACTCCCGTTGACATGAAAAACAGGGTCGCTAACACCATCAATGGTGATTAATCCTTTTAAGTTTTGTTGTAAAAGTGGGTCAGAAAACTGAATGGACACATATTGTGATTCGCCATTGGTGACTTTTGCACTCAGCACTTTAAAATCTGTCAATGCTGGCACCTCGAAAGTTCGTTCCATGGTTTTATCAACCCCAATGGCTTGGCCATTCCAAACCAACAATAATTGCTCGGCAGTGACTCCTCTTGCAACAGAATCTATCACCAGTTGATATTGGTTGTTCCCTGTTAAAAACCAACTTACAGGCAAGGACTTGCCAGCTAGGCTAGCTTTCAACAAATTTTTCATGTTGGTGGTGTCAATTCTATCCGCACATTCCAACAAAGTCACCACTTTGTTCTTGCTTAAATCGGTATCGCTGTATGGGTTTATACCCTCAATGGCAACGGTAAACTGCTGTTGGATGGTTTGTATCTTGAAATGAAACTCATCAGCCTTACTGTCTTGAAAAATGTTGGCTAAGTTTATTTTAATATCATATGCAGTTCCGCTTTTAAAACCATTGGTAGGCAAAAACGATATGGTGTAATCGTCCAAAACTTGTAAAGTCCCCGTTACCGCAGGGCTTATGTCAAAACAATCACATGTACTAATTTCATCTATTAATGATTTAGACATCGGATTAGTCAATTTAACCACAACAGCCTCGTCTTTGGCAATCACTCCTTTAGTGTAGTTTTTAATGAGGTTTTTTGATGCAACGGTGTTTCTAACTTCCTCTCCACCACAACTCACTAGTAGCAGACTTATAAAAATCAAACTGATTTTTAACAGGGATTGAAATATCTTCATGTTTTCGAATTTAGAGCCCGAATATAACACTAAGTAATAAATTGTTAATTACTTCTTAGGAATTAGATTGTAAAGTGGCAACAATTAGTTACTGTTAGCTTGCGTATGCCACGCATGCATTTTTTTGCTCCTCAATCCTTCAAACACAATAACTTTAAAAACTCCTTTGTACTAAATACGAATTACTTTGTAATGTATGGACAACCTTCAACTTGGACAAGGTGTTACATTTAACGTAATACCTTCAATCCCGGTTCCGATAGCTATCGGAACGGGACAAGCTCTGATACCTGCTACCCGATACCCCGAAAGGTCGGGACAAGCTCTGTAATCCCGAGAAAACGGGACAAGCTCTGTTACCTCATGAATTTTAAAACTCCAAATGCAACTGCGGATCTTCTGGTAATGCTTCAAAATTGCTCAAACTCACGCCAACAAGCCTAATTCCTTGACTAAACGGGTATGTCTGCTCTAGCAACAAACGTGTAATGTGTTGCAGCCACTCAATTGTTTCTATTTGTTTTTGCTCGGTGTGTGATCGAGTGATTTGAGTGAAATCTTCAAATTTCAATTTTATTATTACGGTACGGCCTTGCAAGTTTCGTTTGCCAGTTCGTTGCCAAAGTTGTGGGATTAGTTTGTCAATTTTCTGCCAAACTTCGGGCAACTCTTGTAAGGGACTTCCTATGGTTGTTTCTACCCCAATAGATTTGGTCGTACGGTCGTTCTTTACCAAACGGGCATCTTCTCCCCTAACGATGTGATAATACCAGCTTCCTTGGTTGCCAAAAAATCGATGCAGTTGTTCTTTTTCTAAGGCTCTCAGGTCTTTGCCTCTGTGTATGCCTAGTTGCCTCATTTTTTCGGCCGTGACTTTACCTATGCCATAAAACTGATGAATGGGTAATTGACCAAGCAATTCATGCACTTCTTCTGGGTTGATGACAAACAAACCATTGGGTTTGTCCATATCGGAAGCCATTTTGGCCAAAAACTTATTATAGCTTAAGCCTGCTGAAGCGGTTAGTCCTGTTTTTTTATGAATATTGTCTTTTATGTAGTGTGCTACAACTTCTGAGTCTTCAATGTTGAGCTTGTTGTTCGAAATGTCTAAGTATGCTTCATCAATAGATAAGGGTTCAATTAGATCGGTTACTTCGGCAAATACTTCCCGTACCTGATTGCTAATTTCTTTGTAGCGATCAAAGCGAGCAGGGCAAATAATTAGTTGAGGACACCTGCGTACTGCTTCATGTGTAGGCATGGCCGAACGGATGCCAAACTTGCGTGCTTCATAGCTAGCTGCTGCCACCACTCCTCTATCATTGTTTCCACCAACAACAACGGGCAACCCAGCAATATCAGGATTGTCGAGCTGTTCTACCGACGCAAAAAATGCGTCCATATCGATATGGATAATGTGATTTTTCAATTTACGCTACAAATTTAAGTTTAACCCTTAGTAATCACTATTTTTAACCTATCACATTTTAATACTAGAAGAAATACATGGCCAACATTAACGTAATATCCCACGAAGAAGCAGATGGAAGGCTAAAAGACATTTATGACAACTTGGTAAAGACGCGTGGGAAATTAGCTGAAGTACATATGATACAAAGCTTACGGCCTGAAAGCATTGTAAAACACATGGAGTTGTACCTCGAAATTATGTTTTCTAAATCGGAGTTGACCCGGGCAGAACGTGAAATGATAGCAGTTGTCGTATCTGCTGCAAATCAATGTGAGTATTGTCAAACACACCATGGCGAGGCCTTAAACCACTACTGGAAAGATGAAGAAAAAGTAAAAATTCTTCGTATCAATTATCATTCACTGGATTTGCCTACCAAGCATATGGCTTTATGTGATTACGCATGGATACTCACCAAAAACCCAGAAAAAGCAAATGACAACATGTTGATTGGTGAACTCAAACAACAAGGGTTGAGCGACGCTGCATGCTTAGACGCTACTTTAGTTATTGCTTACTTTAATTTTGTTAACCGCATTGTACTTGGTCATCAAGTAGGATTGGAAACCGACGCTGGGACTGGGTTTAATTATTAGGTGTCAGGTAAAAGGTAGCAGAGCCTGTCCCGACCTTTCGGGATATTAGGTGTCAGAGCCTGTCCCGTTTTCTCGGGATGTCAGGTAACAGCTAGTCCATTCAAACTTTAAGACAAAAATTATTATTTTTCATCCAAAAAAATAACTGCCTTTACTGACCTGCTCTTTTGTGGCGGTTGTTAGGGTTCAAGAATTTCAAAGACTCAAATTTTTCAATTAATTAGTCATTTATAATCCTTCTCTAAGTTGCTTTTTATTTGAATTACCAATACATTTGCACCACTTTTTTCAAGGTATTGAGAACGAACAAATTAGCATTCGAAAATCATTCAGTATTCCGCTCTGCAAAACAGCGAAGCACAATCATGTGCGTCAGTTTTTCTTGTTCAAACACCTTATGTACAATCATTAAATTTTACAAATCAAAACCATAAACTATGTCTAACCAAGTATTGGGAAATTCTAGTTACGACACGCAATTAAGCGACTATGTCAGCCAAGAAAAAGCGGCTGTTGACTTAATTAGCTGTGTAGGTCACTTATTGTTTAACAACTCAATAGAGTTAGTGTTATTCCGTAACCACATTATCGATGTCAACATTTCTGAAATGTTGAACTTACACCGCTATGCTGGAGATGTAGTAAATAAACCAATTGACGTGTTTACAACATCTGCCATTGCGAAAATATTGATGAGCTTAGATCTTGCTCCATCAAAATTAGACGTTGGTCGTTTGGCTAGTGAGTGGTTGGCAGAGAAAAGCGAGTATGCAGACATGACTGCTTTCTTAAAAAAGAAGTTGGCTTCGTTTATTGGATTCGATGGCCCTGAAATTCAACCACGCGATGTAGTATTATACGGTTTTGGACGCATTGGCCGTTTGGCTGCTCGCGAATTAATTCGTCAGGCTGGAAAAGGACAACAATTGCGTTTGAAAGGTATTGTTACCCGAAAAGTAACGGATGCTGAAATCGTAAAACGTGCTGCTTTATTGCGCACCGATTCAGTACACGGAAATTTCCCAGGTACTGTTGAAGCTGATGTAGCCAACAAAGCATTGATCATCAACGGACAAATTGTCAAGTTTATTGAAGCTAACAATCCTGAAGACATCGACTACACGGCTTATGGATTAAAAGACGTATTGGTAATAGACAACACGGGTGTTTTTACCGATCGTACTGCACTTAGCCGTCATTTGCAAGGCAAAGGTGTTAGCAAAGTAATTTTAACTGCTCCAGGGAAAGAAATTCCAAATATTGTTTATGGTATTAACCACAGACAGTTGGATCTTGAAAAAGAAAACATTTATTCTGCTGCATCTTGCACTACCAATGCTATCTCTCCTATATTGGAAGTGATTGAAAATGCGTTTGGTGTGGAGAAAGGACACATAGAAACAGTACATGCATACACCAACGATCAAAATCTGTTGGACAACATGCACAAAAAACATCGTAGAGGACGTTCGGCAGCGATAAACATGGTAATTACTGAAACTGGTGCTGGAAAAGCAGTAACGAAAGTAATCCCTACACTGCAAAACAAACTTACTGCAAACGCAGTACGTGTTCCTACTCCAAACGGATCGCTGGCTATTTTAAGCTTAAACCTTAACAGAGCAGTGACATTGGATGAAGTGAATGCTTCGCTTAAAACAGCAGCTTTGGAAGGTGAATTGGTTAATCAAATTAACTATTCGTTTGACAACGAGTTAGTATCGAGCGATATCATAGGAAATTCTTGTTGTTCTGTTTATGACAGCCCTGCAACCATTATTTCAAACGATGGTAAAAGTGTTGTTTTGTACGTATGGTATGACAACGAGTTTGGATACACCAAACAAGTAATTCGTTTAGCTAAGTACGTAGCTAAAGTGAGAAGACTAATTTATTACTAGTAATAAACCAACTATTCAAAAAAGCCTCTTTCATTAATGGAAGAGGCTTTTTTTGTGAAATTATTTTTTAGAGAAAGGTGCGCGATAATAGACACTTATTTGAAATTGTTTGGGCTTGAGTGTTAATTGTTCGAAACCTTCTTCATTCATCATTCCTGAACTTTGGCAGTAGTGAATACTCATCTCGTCTTCAGTTTCGAACCTTCCAGACATGCCTGCTATGAAGTAAAAAGAATCCTTAGAACCATACGCAGTATACCTTGAAGGAAAACCAGCTTCATAAACAAATTCAAATATTAAGGTATTGTCAATTGGGATTACCAATGCATCAAAAATGTACTCTGTATTATTATCCTGCATTTTTAAATAAGCCCTTGTTTCACTATAAAACACCACTTCATTGAGCACGGTTTTTTGCAGATCTTCCAGCTTAAAACAAGAAAAGAGTGAATCCATCGCACTGTCGATACTTATAGTACAGCTATCTCCTAAGTAAAAATCAACACTGGCGCTGATTAATGTGTCTTGAAAAACGAATGTACTTGAGCTAAATGGAATATCTTCTTCTTTTTTGCATGATAAAAAAGCCAACACTAAAAGTACTACGTAAATAGACTTATACATCTTATTAATTATTAATTTATCCTGCAAACTAACAGTATATTTAAATGATATTCAAGAAATATTTAAACGTCTCTAGTAAAAAAAGCCTAATTCAATCATGTATGTAGGTTTGTCACTCCTCCCACTTAGCTTTTGACTTGACTGTAACAAAAGATTTGTAGAAAGTAAAATGATCGTCTTTTTAAAAAAAAAGTAAAATGATCGAGTTATTCGCTAAATTCTTTACTTTTGACTGTATTACTAATACTTGAATAACATCAAGTTATTATATGCCTTGTATTAAAAACCTTTATAAAAAACCACACTCATGACCAATAAGCACCTTATTTCATTCGCTTTAATACTTTCTTCTTTCATCAATGTACAGGCTCAAACAACCATTAAGATCCAGCCTGACGCTGAACAAGGAAAAGATGCACTGATACACCAACTACCTAGTGAGGCTAATAGAAATTTTGGTGACTACCCTTGGTATACGGCTAATGCATGGAGCTTTGGAGGAGAGGATGGTATTTACCAATGTGTCATGGATTTTGATCTATCTGTAATTCCTCCTGGCGCAGAAATTACCAGTGCCTACTTATCGTTGTATGGTTTGGACGAAAACGAGGGGTATCCTCACTCAACAATAAGTGGGTCTAATGCTTGTTGGTTGCAACGCATCACTGAAAACTGGGAAGAAAATACAGTAACCTGGAATTCAAGACCAAGTACAACAACAGAGAATCAAGTTGCCGTAGATTCATCAACCTATGCTACGCAAAATTATTTGAATATTGATGTATCTGCGCTAGTACAAGACATGAAAGACAATCCAGAAACAAGTTTTGGCTTTTTAATAAAACTGCAAGTGGAAGAAAGATATAGACGCATGACTTTTGCTTCAAGTGATAATGACAATATAAAAAAACACCCAAAATTAGTAATTACATACAACCTCACTGATTCTTGCATCACATTACAACCTAATGCAGACGAAGGTAAAGATGCACTGCTACATCAATTGCCTAGTGAGTCTGATAGAAATTATGGTGACTACCATTGGTATATGGCTAATGCGTGGAGCTTTGGAGGAGATGATGGTATTTATCAATGTGTCATGGATTTTGATCTATCTGCAATTCCTGTTGGTGCAGAAATTACCAATGCCTACTTATCGTTGTATGGTTTGGACGAAAACGAAAATAATCTTCACTCAACAATAAGTGGTTCTAATGCTTGTTGGTTGCAACGCATCACGGAAAACTGGGAAGAAAACACAGTAACCTGGAACACAAGACCAAGTACAACAGCAGAAAATCAAGTTGCCATAGATTCATCAACCTATGCTACGAAAAACTATTTGAATATTAATGTATCTGCGTTAGTGCAAGATATGAAGGATAATCCAGAAACAAGTTTTGGTTTTTTAATAAAACTCCAGCTTGAAGAAAGATATAGACGCATGTCTTTTGTATCAAGTGATCATACTAACGTGCAAAAACATCCAAAACTTGTGATTTGTTATTCTATCCCCAATACCATCTCAGAGAATATTGCGCACACATTTGATTTTAACTTATTCCCTAATCCAGCTAGTAATTCTGTGGTTGTTAATTTAAATCAGATCAATAAAAAATCAGCGACAATACAAATTATTAACTCCACAGGTCAACTCGTTGAAACAAGAAATAATGTGCAAAATAATACAAACATAGATTTAACGCATTATGCAAAAGGATTGTATTTCATCAACGTACATTCAGATGGTTTTGTCTCTTCAAAAAAACTAATGGTAGAGTAAATAAAATAAATATCTACATGGTACTGAAAATTGCATTTATAGGATTAACCATTATCACCGTAATGTTTTTAATTTTCATTGGCAGCAAAGCAATAAACGCCACGAGTGTTTCACCAAAAAAAGACAAACAGAAACTTATTTTAGGCCTATTGCTTTGGCAAGTGTTTATTTGCTCAACAGCCTCAACAGGCATTTTTAAATCATACGATTTCCCACCGCTTTTTGCTTTAACATTTATCATACCATCGTTTTTGTTTACAGGCATATTTTTATTCAACAATAGAAACAACCAATGGATTACTACGATCCCTGAATCATGGCTCATTTATTTTCAATCCTTTCGAGTTTTTGTAGAAATCTTATTTGTCCTTGCCCTAGCAAAAGGCATTTTCAATCATCATGTTACTATTGAAGGGTACAACTATGATATGATTTTTGCATTTACTTCCCCTATTATTGCTTTTCTTGTTTATCATAAAAAGGTGCTTTCCCGGAGTTTTCTACTTATTTGGAATTATCTAGGACTTGGAGTATTAGCAAGTGTTATCTTTTTATTTTTAGCATCCATGTATCAACCTACCATTTTTGGAAGTGACTTACCTTTGTTGCCTCTTGAATCTATGACCTACCCTTATATTTTAATAGCTGGGTTTTTGATGCCAACGGCTGTTTTTCTGCATGTTTTATCTATTATACAATTGCGAAGTAGAAAAATCACGCTTAGATAAGCTTTACCAAAAACGTTAATTATTGCTACTTTTAGGTTACAATAATGCATTAAAGATGGTAATACTTTTTCAAACAGAAGACTATCTTGACCCTTTATTGATAGTAGAATACCACATGAAAGCAGCGCTAAAAACTACTTATCAAGCATGGGTAGATTTGTCAATTTTCCAACAATGGTTTTGCCCGACTGGATTTACCGTCGCACAGGCATAACTAGACCCAAAAGCTGGAGGCTATTTCAAAATTCATGGGATTGACAACAGAGAAGATAACCAACCAACTATTGCTGAAATAAGATTTGAAACTGCTGGCAATAAC
Source organism: Flavobacteriales bacterium (assembly GCA_047634195.1). Taxonomy (GTDB): domain Bacteria; phylum Bacteroidota; class Bacteroidia; order Flavobacteriales_D; family Luteibaculaceae; genus JBLIDJ01. Next base: position 2,867 of record JBLIDJ010000035.1, on the reverse strand, counting down.
ACACTATTAAAATTATATTCGAGTTTTGCTACAGAACAACAAAAAGAAACAGCTCTCAATTCTGATGTTGTTGATGGATGGAGAATGTTTTTCAAACAACCTTAATCAAGTATTAAACAAGTAACTAATAAATCCTTTCGTTGATAAATAGTTGCTGAATTGTCCATTAAAAAAAATGAAAAATGAATCCAAAAGTTGATTTATATTTTGATAAAGCAACAAAATGAAAGGAAGCATTTGACGCTTTAAGAAAAATTATTCTCGATTGTGGATTAGTTGAAGAATTAAAATGAGGTGTTCCGTGTTATACACTTTGAGGATAAAAACATTGTTTTAATACAGGGGTTTAAAGAATCCTGTACCCTACTTTTTCACAAAGAATCATTACCCCAAAATGAAGCTGGTATGCTCATTCAACAAACCCAGAACCTGCAACTGGCAAGACAAATTAGAGACACAAAACAGCAAGAAATACTTGAGCTAAAATCAGCCATAAAAGCTTATGTATTTGAAGCTATTGAAGTAGAAAAAGTGGGTTTAAAGGTAAGCTTCAAAAAAACAGATGCACATCGTATACATTTCGAACTACAAACAAAAATGGATGAAAATCCTGCTTTTAAGCTAGCTTCCGAAGCATTAACTCTCGGCAGACAAAGAGGATACTTATTACATCTCAGCCAACCCAAAAAATCTAAAACAAGAATAACTAGCATTGAAAAATATAAACCTAAAATTCCTGATGGCTTAGGTTTTAATGATCGATAATTAAAATTAAACTGTTTTACGCGACAAACTCCAACTTACATTGTTTCACTTTTCTCTTTAGAATAAATCAATAAACGATCCATGTAAATCATAATCAACTGTGTTAAAGGAAGTGCAATTAATGTTCCGGTGAAGCCACCAAAAATATAAATCCAGAAAGCAAATGCGAGAATAATAACGGCTGGATTCATGCCACTCACACTTTTCATGATTTTATCGAAAAACACGGTTTCCTCTAAAATTGAAATGAGCACATACACCGCCAAAACAATTCCAAAAAACAAGAAAAATGGATTCTCTCGTTCGGTCGATAATACCCAACTACCAATAACTACCAAGGGCAAACTCAAATAATGGAAATGAGCCACAAAAGTCAATAAGCCTGCTAATACCCCTAGGATGATAGCCCCTGGCAAATCAATGATGGAGAATGCAAGTAGGAATATACTCATAGAAATAAGCACAATCTTAGTTCGCTGTTTGAAATAATTCATAAACACGCGGTCAAAATCTTGCCAAATACTCAATGATTTGCTGCCTTTTAGTTTATTGACAGGGAAATAGGTTCGTTGTTTTTTCTCGAAATAATCATAGGTGTAGAGCATCACCACGATGTATAACAACATGGTTATAAACATGTAAAACCAGTTCCAAGAAGTGGTCACGGGTTCTTTGGATTTAGTGTCTGGTGTCTCAAAAAAGGAATAGATTCCTTCCAGCGTTGTCATCAAATCTTTTTTGCTCGATTCATTCGCCAGCGTGTCTGCTGCTATGATTTTATTTTGAACCAAATCGCTCTGATAAAAATTATCGGCAAACCCCAAGACCTTTTTTTTTGTATCCTGTATTTGTTCTTTATTCTCATCGGCAAAAACTTCTACGGCGGTCACAAATCTTTTGGTGTCGTTCACAACATGATCTCCTAAAAACATCACGGCACCGATAATCAAAATAGCAATACCCAACAAGAAACTAGTAATAGCCATGTTTCTATTTTTAATCTTCCGCTGCATCTTAACAATGACAGGGTTGATTTGATAAGCAACAAAAAGTGCCAATATAAAAGGCAAGATGATTTCTCCTGTCAACAGAACTAACAACAATATTGCTACTAACGAGGCTGTCCCTATTAAATATGTTTTGGTTTTTTCAGACAATTTCATGCAATGGACATTAATAGCTTGATAAAGGTGAGTGCTGCGTTATGCTCAAATGTAAAGAAACAATGGGACAGTGGTGAAGATTTAGACATAACTCATAAAAATGTTGTTGTACTTTCTTTTTAAGAAAATGTCAAGCATCATTACTTCAGCTTACTGAGATAGAATTTTGTACAATTCTTTGTTCTGGTAATAATGATGACCGTCGATTTCCTTTTTCTCCAAAACTTGTATTTCACACAATTTATTGAGATAGTCACGTGCTGTGTTTTCGGCATACAGACCCGCTTCGACCAAGTGTTTCACTTTTATCAAAGGTTGCGTAAACAGTATTTCTATGAGTTTTTCTGTGTTCTTGAACCTTCTTTTATCTTTCAACACATGCTCTAGTATGGCGTCTTTGGCAGACACAATTTCATTGATTTTATCAAATGTGATGTTCGACGTGTGTTCCACTGCGCGCATCATAAACAACAACCATGATTTCCAATCACCTCTTTGTGTAACGCCGTTTAAACCCGCATAATAATCCTCTTTATTGTCGAGTATGTACCTGCTCAGAAATAGAATGGGTACATCTATCAATTTTTTACTGGTCAGGTAATTAATGTTGAATATCCTTCCTGTTCTTCCATTACCGTCCCTAAACGGATGTATGGCCTCAAACTGATAGTGTGCAATGGACATCTTTAACAAAGGGTCTATGGCAAATTGCTCGTCGTCGTTTAAAAAAGTGGTGAGGTTCGTTAATTTTTCTTCTATTACCTGTACTCCTTTTGGTGGCGTGTAAATAACTTGCCCAGCATTTGGCCCTATTCCACCTTGTTTTATGACTGTTCTTGAAAAATCTGGTCGAATACCATCCGTGGTTTGTTCTATTTCTTGATAAACGCTCATAAAATAGGCAAGGTCAAATTGATGGTGCTGGTTGAGGTAATGATA
>JBLIDJ010000034.1:0-21592 GCA_047634195.1 Flavobacteriales bacterium | reverse complement strand
ACCCGTAACTAATAAGCCTAGTAATGTTCCAATAATCACCACACCGATAGGAATAACGGCGTTGTAAGAACGAGTTTTTGCACCTTCTTTTACTTCAAATTCGGCTAGTTCTGCCAATTTTTCAGGGTCATGATGATAGACATCTTCTCCTTTTCTAGCGTTCATTTCTGCTTTGTGCATAGGACCAAAGTCCTTGCCTTTCCAGATAAGGATAAGCATAAACAACAAAGCTAATATGGGATAAAAAGAATATTGTAAAGAACTTAAAAAGATGGCATATGCTCCCATTTCTATTTGACTTCCAGCTTCATTTATTTGAGCAACACCACTTTCAATGTAACCCAACTCTGCACCAATCCATGTGGTGACAAAAGCAATGGCTGCAATAGGTGCCGCAGTGGAATCCACCAAATAACTTAACTTTTCTCTTGAAATTTTTAACTTATCGGTTACTGGTCGCATGGTATTACCTACCACTAAGGTGTTGGCGTAATCGTCAAAGAAAATAAGAATGCCCAAGAGCCATGTGGCAAACTGACCAGAACGTGGAGAATTGGCGTAAACCGAAACCCGATCGACCACACCTTTCATGCCCCCATTTTTGGATATGACTGAAACCAACGCTCCTATTAGCATGGAAAATATAATGACAGCTAAATGCCCCCAATTGTTCAAAGAGTTGATAACGTAAGTGTCAATGACAGCTAATAAACCTGTCCAAATACCATCGATGCCTCCAGCATAAACACCAAGAATAGCCGCTCCAACCAATATACCTATGAATAAACTGGTTACAACTTCTTTGAACAAAAGGGCTAACAAGATAGCCATGAGTGGTGGTACAATAGACCACCACAATGGAATGATGTTTACGTTGAGAATTTCTTCGGTTTGTCCTATCGTAATGGGTGTTTGTTCTTCTGTAAACGTGTAGTTAAGTTTGGCTTGCAAATCATTCCAAACAAGTGGAATAGTCTCGTTGTTTACCCAAATAAAAGTTGGAAGAATAGTTTCGTCTCCTGTGTATTTGACACTAATTTCTGAGCTAATGCTATTTACGGTGTATGATTTATGTGTGATTTTAAATTCATTTGTGCTATAAACAGGTACTACAATTGCTGAATCAAGAGTAAGTTGGATTGTGTCTTGTGCACTAACGCCAAATGACAAACACGCGAAAACAAAAGCTAATACTAATCTCATATGTACAAATTGATAATTTGGAATGCTAATATAAGTATTTAGTGTTGTTGGTGAATGGCTATTGGCTAGTAGTAGTTGATGAATAGTATAAATTGAATTTTCAGGAAGTGATTATTCTTTTTAAACTGGCTTTATATTGTAAGTAATTATTTCTAATTTGGGGTCGAATTAGATGATATGCTTAAAAAAATAACGATTTGTTGTTTGATGTTTGCTTGCTGTTATAGTCAAGCACAAATAGTCAAAGTGACAGACAGAGTTAAAGTGAAAATTAAAAAACGATCGAAGCAGTTTCATCAAATTCACCCTGAATTTCCTAAAGATTCACTACTCTACATTGGCACCCTCGAAGGGAATGCTAAAAATGTAGAGATACTATATGAGTTTTTAAAAGGTCAAACAAATGAAATGAAAGGTAATTTTTATGAAATGACCCATTTGACAAGGAAAGATGGGAAATATAAAGCCGAATGGAAAATATATTATGGGTCAGATTCATTAGGCATGGTCAATTATAATTTGTACCCCAAAAATGAGGTGTACTTTTTTTCTGATTTTAGAAAAGCGAAGATTTTCTTTTTAAATGATGAAAGGTTAGAATTACCCAAAATGACCTACATAAAAATAAAACTAGACACAAACGAAGAATTAAGATTCAGGACAGGAGTATCAAAGAGAACTGAAAATATAATCAAAGGAGAAAAATCAAACGTACCCTTATTTATAGGTGATTTTGACAAAAAAATTTCTTTAAATGACGTCCTATTAACAGTTTTAGCTGGAGGTTTAATCGGGGTGTTTGGAGAAGTAGTATTGGTATATAGTGATAAAACTTGCCGATTCATTCAACCTGGTAGTGCTCACTTCTTCTTAGAGGTGTTTAAAGAACAAACAATGATAATTTTAAGCGAATAATAGATTAGGAAAGTTTATCCATTCGCAAGTAATGTCCCTAAAAAAGCTAAAATTTGGGACACGAATGCTTCTTTATACCGACATGTTATGAGTGATGAATATTCTTTTGAAATTTATACTGAAAATGACGTGCAAAGAATGTTATGTAGCTAACATCATTTTTAATCTCAAAGATTACTTAAACATAATATTTTGATCCTTCGGATAGGTAATCGTATAGTTAAGTTTTGTGTTTTTTGAAGCACCAGACTTTAATTTAATATTCCATTTCAATTTCCCTGTACTTTCATCGTAGCTTGCATTAGAAGAGTTAACCAACTCTACTTCTACGCTTTTGTTTTTGGAAACGGGTATTTGATCTTCAATCATTAACTTGATGTCACTTGATTTGTTGTTTTTGGAAGTGATCAAAAAACTATACGTGATTTTGTTTTCGCTTGAAAATGATTTTTTCTTTTTATAATCATTCATGTTTTCTTTTAACACAACAACGTCAGGGTCTGCACCCATCGATAGTTTTAAGGTGTCTTGCGCTACAGAAGGATCCAAGAATGAACGACCCACATATGTGCCTCTATAATAGATGTTAGTGTTGCCACTAAGTAAGTTCAACGCTTCCCATCCAGTAACTTGAGCAAGTAGGTAGACGTTCTGGTCAAGCTTAGGTACAGCATAATAGCTAAATTCGGCAGAAAGCTCATTTTGTTGTAACTCTACGGTGTATGCTTTGTTATCACATGGCACTGTGTAAGGGATGCTAATATCGAACATAGTACTTACTGCAGCTTGCTGATTGGTAACCTCACCACCAGAGAGAGATTTACTATCTGCCTCCATGGCATACGAAGTGTTCATTTCTCGGGAATCTGCTCTAGCACTACGAACCATAACGGGTTGGTTCGTTTTCATATCAACATACCACGTATTTAAGCGTGGCAAACTTCCATTGATGGTTGGGTTGCCGGTACTCAATTTCAAGTTTACATTACTCCACACGTTTCCTGTGTTTTGTTTTATGTTTCCACGATAAACCAACTCAATAGGCTGGTCAATGTTTGTAGCTCGAATGTCATAATCAGGTTTCCAACTAGCATTGTACACCAAATAACTAATACGAATTGTGGTTGAGGTGATTGCTTTACTGCTTAAGGCTAAGCTAATTTTTGATGCGCCGGCTTGTCTATTTTGTTTTAACTTATTAACCCTAGTTGTTTGTTTATTCTGTTCTTTTTTTAAATCGGAAATTTCAACATCCAGCTCCACTAGTTTGTATTGAATATCTTTTAGTCGGATGCGATAAAAATCACTCAACTCCATTAAATCTTCAATGTTTACTCCTGTATTGTTTCCTTTTAGCGACTTGTTAGCCAAAATCATACTTTGCTCTTCAGCATAAACCGTTTTTAAACCTGTTCTTAGTCCTAGCTTGAAACTAATATCTTGGAGGCTATCATTTGCTTGTTTTAGTTCTCCCGTATATTCATCTTCACTAAATTTTTTCTGTATGTGATTCACCGATAATATGGAAATGTCACTACTTCCTTCAATCTGTATGCTGTTAGGGTTAATACTCGACGACAGATTATTAAAGAGCAAGTAATTAGTGCCGGCATGCAATGAAATATTGGCCTCTCTCGTTACTTGAGCGCCTTTTAAAAACACGGTAACATCCTTGATAGTTGAATTTACTTCAATTTGTTTTTGAGCAACAATTGTCAAAGAAAAAAAAGCTAAAGTTGCAGAAAGTATAAATTTCATAAGATTTTAATTTGCAGATTTTATGACTATTTTAGTGTCCAGTAATTTTTCATCACTCCATAATTTCACCAAATAAGTTCCTTTTTCTAAGGTTCTAATGTCTATTTTTTGTGTTGAATTATTGAGAGCAAATTCAAGTACTTTTTTGCCAGTAATGTCAAACACTTCAATCTCAGCATTATTGCTAAGTTGGTGTTTAATTTTGATAAATTGAGTGGCAGGGTTAGGAGATATTTGCCATTTCGATTGAATTCCATGTTCATCAATGTTCGTCAAACATAGTTTTCCGTATATCTCAATGGTGTCAGTTTGTAATTGCATTTGACATTCGTTGAAAACAGTGGCGTAATAAGTACCTGGTTGATCTACGACAATTGATTTAGTAGTTGCATTTGTAGACCACTTAACAAGCGTGAATTTAGACTCATCTATTGACAAAATTGCTGTTTCATTCCAATTGGTGCAAATAGTATCATCAGGGGTAACAACTCTTGGTAGTGGCGGGCTCATTTCTCTAGGACTATAACTAGTGTCAATACGCAATCCCATGGCATTTGCGATATCTCCCCATGGTACCATTTTGTAGTTAGAGTATGCATTTGGAGAAGTGTTAGTATAGTCATGAGCAATCAAAGCACCGGTGTCAAAATAGCCACCCATAGGGTAGCTCATTACTTCTACGCCATCTCCATTTTCTACACCATCAACACCACCAAAAACTAGTCTAAAACTACCTAAGTAGGTGTTGTTATCTTCCCGCTCGTATACAGCAAAAGTGTTGTCGCCTTGACTTGATACAATTAAATACCCAATACTATCATTAGAATAATAAATGGTTAATCCTTCAATATCTGCACGTAAACGAGGTCCAGAAACAGCATCCATTTCGGTTCTTGTGATGCCATCTTCAGGATTGGCACCATATTTCCATACAGCAACATCTTCTTCGCCAATGTATAGATGACCAAGGACGTCATCGGCGGTTATGCCTTCAACGAGAGTGGGTATGTTGTTAATGGTTCTTACCAAGTTAATATCCACTCCACCATTTCCGTTATCAAATAATTCGTATTGATAGACATTTCCATTACCACTGTTTCTACGACAAGCGAAGCCATAAAATTTATCAGTACAAACATTGTGATACATTTTGTATCCATATAAGCTTGTTAAACCTGTAAAGTTATTGCCACTGATATTAGTCAATGATTGATCGGAAGGATTTATTTGCCAAATTTCAATGGTTTGATCGGTAACATTACATGCTGTAACAATGTCAATTAACTCGCCATTAAACGGAAAACTATATCGAACATCAACATTGTTTATTGCTTTTCCAGCAGAAGTAGAGTTTATTCTAGCGCCTAAAAGATCATAAACTTCAAGTTGACCTTCAGCTACTTTTTTATCAGTTCCTAAAAAAAATGATTTATCAGGATCAGTAGGATGTACCCATAAGCTTGGGTCATCTGCACCGTTGTTGTGGGTTACGGGGTCTGTTTCAAAATTTACAGGGATGTCAATTATTTGTGCGGAAATATGGAAACTAATGAAAACAAGAAATATAGTTGTTAATTTATTCATCTCTTAATAAAGTTATGTGCTTAGAAGTATGTTCGTTGTTATAAAATATATTTATTAGATATGTACCAGCTGCCATATCATGGTGCATTAAGTTTAGTCGAGTTCTTCCCAATATGTTAAAATCGGAAGGCTGGAGTGTCATTCGTTGCAACTCTAGGCCTGTCACTGTTGTAAACGTGATAAGTACCTCTTGGGTTGGTTTTAAATTCAAATCAATAGTCACATCACCGATTGCTGGATTAGGAAAAATACTTACTCGAGCTTCAGTAATGTTGGTTTGTTTAAAATATTTTGCGCCTAAATCAGGAGTAGTGCCGTCTTCATCCGATCCTATAATGTTGGTTCCTTTATCAATGGCAGGAGAAGATTCTGATAAATCGAATGATGTCAAATTGATGAAAGAAGGTGCATTATATACCATTTCTACTGCGTCATATTGCTGAGGATACACTAAAGAATATGAAACAGATAACTGAGAACTATTTTTGCTGAAAAATGCCAGTGAGTCTGAATTGCTAATAATACAGTTGACTACATCGGCAATTCCACCGCCAAATCCTTCGTGCTTTTCATAACAAGCAACACCAATTTTGTTACCATAAATGGTGTTGTGATACAAGTGAGCGGAAGAATTATCCTTGATAGAAGCACCACTATTTGAAAACAACAAAAGGTTTCTTTGAATCATAATGTTGGTAGACTCTTCACCCACCGACACGGCTTTGTCTTTGTAATTACTAGAAAGATTGCCAGTAATAAGAACGTCTTTGCAGGCCACTCCATCTATTTGACCGATGTCTATGCCATCGTCTTCTCCACCTAGTAAGGTATTGTTTTGTATGATTCCGTTAAAAACCGCGTCATAATCTAAGGCATCATTATCGCCATAGGTGTATTCGAAAGTTGAATTTTCGGTGATGGCTTTGGTAAATTGCAAGTTTACTTTTTCACCATTGTTACTTGTTTTAAATACACAGTTGTCAATGTGTACGGAAGCATGTTTGCTGTAGATACATCTCCTGTTGTGTTCGAAAAGGGAATTACTAATAACAACATTGGATTGATTGACTGAGAGTGCGGCATTAAATAAAGTAGAATCATACCTACTATATGATGCGTGCCTAAATACTACATTAGATAATCTTACGGTGTCGTTAGCTGTTTTCAACTTAAGCCCTCCCCATTCACTTTCAATAGCATCAAATACGATGGGTTTTGTGGGAGATCCAGTTGCTGAAAAATTCCCTAGAATTTCAATGTCTTGTTGATGACCCGTAAAAACAGTGACACCTTCACTGATAGTTAATGAACATTCATCTGCTATGCTTATTCCCTTAGGTAAAAAGTAAGGACTGTTATCAGTCGAGAATACTTGTTCGCAGGTAGCATCATCAACTATTGTCCCAACACCAAAATAGGCCATGTCAAACACCGAAACTGCATTTGGGTTTGTAGCTATAAATTTGATGGAATCTAAGCCTGTCCAGTTGGCTGGATAGCTTATTTGTGCCAAATTTTCTGATATAATCACTGAAAGCTGTTGTGTTTGAGCAACCCAAACAATGGTGTCTTTTGTCCAATCAGTGCAGATCAAAAAATCATTGAGGTCTATGGTGCTAAACGATTGCCCTCTATTGATGAATTGGTTACTGATGTCAGTAAGTTGGTAGCCTGAAACAAAATTTTTGGCGCCAATGGTGTTTCCTGCAGTTGAACCCCAATTTTTGCCTTTGTTGTTGTCGAGTGTTGGGCTAATTAACTGAATACTATAATTCATGTTGGCCTCAATTTTTGGCCAATCTCCTTTTTGAGAATAACTTACTTCATCAACAATTTTATTGTTTGAATTGATTAATTGCAATGATTCTGATTCGTTAGACAAGTTGAAAGGTAGATTCCCAGTGTGTCCTATTAAGCTTGGATAATCTTTTTGAAGAGCGTGTTGGTTGGGGCTGACCACTACATAGTCGTCGGCATTTATCCATTGATTTCCCTCAAATAAAAAATAATCTCCGCTAATTTTCCCTTTCAATTTCCAATTCAACAGATTGATTGGAAAATTATTTGGATTATATAGTTCTATCCAGTCGGTGGCAAAACCAGTCGCATTTTCATATTTAATCTCATTGATGACAATGGGTAAAAACGGAGAAGTTGCGGGAATGAAAACAGCCGTGATATTTGTGTCTTGCGTAATGTTTATTGCAAGAGTAGCGTTTAGGCTATCAACCCCAGCATTGTTCCAGTGCGAAAATTTCTCTCCAGGTTCTGGAATGGCTCTTAAGGTAATGTTTCTGTTGTTGAAATATTTCCCACTCCAATTTCCTGCTGGTACCGGATGGTCGTTAATGTTGATTTGTCCTTTGCCTAGCGTGTTAAGATCTAGTGAGATTTGATTCGTAAGGCTGGTGAAATTTGCGATTAAGTTATTGGCAACATTGTCATTCCGTTGCGCAATAAAATCCCGCATAACATCGAGTTGTGTCTGCCAATACGCAACACTTTTTATTCCATCGCCATGTATGGAGGTACTGTCACCCCATCGCTGGCCATGTCTTTCAATTTCTTGGTCAATATTGTTTATGAATTTAGCTAAGGCTATATTAAGGGTAGTGGGATGATAGGTCGTGTATAAGTTATCGGCAAATCGTTGAATGAAACGATTCTCGAATTCTTGATTTTTCAATAATTTCCGAATAGGCAAAGAAGCCCAGAGTGGATTGTTAGCGCCTGGATTGTTTTTTTCTGTAAAAAACTCCATGTTTGGATAGTTTGGAGCATCAAACCCACGGTCAAAATCCATGATTAGCCATTTCCATTTACCATTGTCTCTCGATCTATACATAGCCACATTTCCATCGCCCCAACTGATGTTGGCTGAAAATATCCAAGTAATCATGTAATCCATGAAGTTGTCGACATCCATCATGGTTTTTACGGAATCATAGGCTTGCTGATTAAAGAAATTATTATTGTCTAAGTAATTATACCATTTTGAGTAGAAGAAGTTTGTTCCTGCAACTACTTCACCATGATTTTCAATCATTTCAAAATCTGTGGTAGACATTTGATAGCGTTCCTGCAGAAAATCGGTGTTGGTTCGTGTTCTAAGATTATGAATCCCTAGATATTTTCCGTTAAAAAAGACAATAGCGGACCTAAATCCTTGGATGTCTGTAGTCATGTTAGGTTGGGTGACATACTGCTGTATGGCATCTCTAAACAAGGTTTTCCCCCAATCTGAGCCAGAGGCTCGTAAGGAGATACTCTCAAATTTTTTCACAGCCAATTCAGGAAATAGTTGGTAGTTTAGTTTACTGCTCCCAAATTTAGATTTGAAAGAGAGTCCCAACATTTTTTGAGGAATCACCCATGAGCGTTCACCTAAAATTTTAACACCAGCGCCTTCGTTAAACTCTATGGAACCGTCTTTTTCAAAAAACTCTATGTTGATAGGATATTCCCAGTCTGGCTTGAAGTTTTGCACATAAATACCAGAATCTGCTTGATAAAAATAATTGTGGTCTGTTGATAGGCTGACTACAGGCAAGCCTCTTTGCTCAAAACCTTCATCAATAAAACATGTTTTTGTGACAATGACTCCTGGCAAGCTCCTGTTTTCAATGACCCTTGCACGTATCACGGTGGAAACTGAAATTTCTATTGCACTATTAAAAATAGGCGATGCTTCTGTGGGAATACTGCCATCAAGGGTGAAGTGAACGAAACCCCTTCTGTTTTGAAAAGTTAATTCTTGTGTGCCTTCATAAAATCCAGCTTCAATAGAAAAAAGAGGCAAATCAGTGGTAACAGACAAAGCCGCAGCAGAACCATTGGTTGCGCCTGGTGTTGGGCTGGTGAAAAAACCTAGTTGTAACCCTCCGTCAGGGCTTCTTCCATATGAAATGTCTGTTTGTTGTGGGCCATAACTTAAAGAGTCGATGATGATATTAATTGGATTGGTCAGCATTATTTGTTCGCCGCCAGCACTTAATTTAAAATTGGCGTGATTGTTTCCCTGAAGGACATCATTGTCTGCCCAGATCAGAAGAAAGCCATTGGCAGGTATAGTAGTTCCATTTGGGATGGTCCATTTAGCAGGAGTCAAAAAATCATCGGAAAGCTGCCAGCCACCAATGTCAATAATGGTGTTTGTGGTATTGTGTAATTCTAACCAGTCATCTGCCTCATTTAATTGATCGATGTTGGTGTTTAAATTGGAAGCTAATAATTCGTTTATGATTACTTGACTAGTCGCAATGTTGAGATTAAAAGCAAGGAGAATTAAGGATAAATATTTCAGCACGTTAGTGAGTTATTTTATATAGCTAACAAAAATAATAGAATATTGATAATAAAGCCCCTCAAAATCATTCAATTAATAACAATTTCAAGGGAATTGGTTAGCTTTGCCAAACATGAAAAAATCGGATAGACCTTTAATATTAGTTACCAACGATGACGGTATCTTTGCCAAAGGATTAAAGCATTTGGTAAACTTGGTTAAGCCCTTTGGCGATGTAATTGTCGTTGCACCAGACAAACCCCAATCGGCTATGGGACACGCTATCACAGTGAACAATGTTTTACGCCTCAAAAAATATAAATACGATAACGATGTAGAAGCATACAGTTGTTCGGGAACTCCTGTAGATTGTGTGAAATTGGCTATCTACAAATTATTGAAGAAAAAACCGGCACTCTTGGTTTCTGGAATCAATCATGGAGCTAATTTTTCAGTGAATGTTTTGTATTCTGGTACCATGGCTGCTGCTGTTGAAGGAGCATTGGAAGGTGTTCCAAGCATTGGATTCTCGTTGTGTAACCATGATTTAGATGCCAATTTTTCTGCTTGCGACAAAGTAGTTACCAAAATGGTTGAAAACGCATTGAAAGGAAAAATACCTACCGATGTATGTTTAAATGTGAATATTCCAGATGTAAAGCCTGAGGAATTGAAAGGAATCAAAGTTTGCCGTCAGGCAAAAGCACATTGGCAAGACAATTTTGATGTGAGGGAGGATCCTTTCGGAACAGAATATTGCTGGCTGGTTGGAGAATTCAAAAACCTTGATAAAGGAGAAGATACCGATGTGTTTGCGCTCAATAATAATTTCGCTTCTGTTGTGCCTGTTCAGTTTGATATGACAGCACATCATGCTATTACCGAAATAAATGCTTGGGATTATGACATGGAATAAGTTTGATCATAAATGGCTAGGTGTAGTGCTTGGTTTACTAGGTCCCTTTTTAGGGTTTTTACTCTATGGCCTCTATTATAGTTGGGAATTCAATTCCACCTTGAGTCATTTTATAAACAATGTTTTTCTAGGCACCAAGTCTTACCAATCACCCATCATATCGTTGAGTTTAATAGCCGATTTAGGTATATTCTTTTTAGCCTTAAAATGGAAACTAAATACCACAGCCAAAGGAGTAGTATATGCATTGTTGATATATGTACCCATTGTAATTTACCTACGATTTTTTTAAGATGAAGTATTATTTAATTGCAGGTGAAGCGTCCGGAGATTTGCATGCTTCAAACCTCATGAAGGTTATCAAAAAAAATGATAGCAATGCGGAGTTTAGGTATTGGGGAGGCGATTTGATGCAAAATCAAGGAGGTCATTTGGTAAAACATTACCGTGAGCTAGCATTCATGGGGTTTATTGAGGTTATCATCAATCTCAAAAGCATTTTAGGGAATATCAAAGTGTGCAAAAAGGATATTCAAGCCTACCAACCAGACGCGGTTATATTGGTAGACTATCCGGGGTTTAATTTAAGAATAGCCCCATTTGTTAAAGAATTGGGTATAAAAGTAGTTTACTATATATCTCCTCAAATCTGGGCGTGGAAACAATCGCGCGTTCACCTTATCAAAAAGGTGGTTGATCATATGATGGTTATCTTGCCTTTTGAACAAGAGTTTTATCAGAAGTTTGACATGGAAGTTTCTTTTGTCGGACATCCATTGATTGATGCTATCAATAGTTTCGAGGAATCAAGAGCTTTAGTGCCATTGACATTCGACAGGCCTGTCATTGCCTTGTTACCAGGGAGTAGAAAACAGGAAATAAAAGCGATGCTGTCATACATGATTGCCGTCAGTAAAAAATTCACCAACTATCAATTTGTCATTGCAGGAGCGCCTAATGCAGACGATTCCTTGTATCAATCAATCAAAGGAACGGATATTCAGGTGGTTAAGAACAGAACCTACGACTTGTTGAATATTGCCAATGCAGCGTTAGTAACTTCTGGAACAGCAACCCTTGAGACAGCCTTATTTGGTGTGCCGCAAGTAGTTTGTTACAAAGGCAGTTTCATATCCTATACCATTGCCAAGCAGTTGATAAAAATCAAATATATATCATTGGTGAACTTAATTATGGATAAGGAAGTAGTAACCGAATTAATCCAGCATAAATTGACCGTACCCAACATCTGTCATGAACTTTCTGCCATCTTGGAAGGAGCTCAGCGAGATCAAATGCTGGAACAATACCAAACCTTGAAAACAAAACTTGGAGGCGGTGGAGCTTCTGCAAAAGCAGCTAATGATATTAAAAAAATGTTAGCATAATGAAAAAGTTTATCCTCAACCTTTTTTTTGTCATAGCTTGCATTAACTCTATTAAAGCGCAGCAATTAAAAGTGCATGTTTTTTCAGATGTTAAAGCAACCACTATGATTTTTGCCATAGAGCAAGGAACTTACACCTTGTATGGCGATCAGCGAGAAATAATGCTGGTTGACAAAGATGTTGCTTTATACGTCAATGTACAAGGAACAAAAGTAAAAGTAAGGACAAATACCCGTGAATTAGGAGTGTTCAGTAAAATTTGGATGAATGCTGAAAACGAATCGAGTGTTTTCAAATTACTACCGTTTCGTACCGATCATAAAGAGAAATCATACCCAGGGAATTTGCAAATAGTAAGTGCTGGTTCTACCTTGAAATGTATCAATGAAGTTGGGATAGAGCAATATTTGCCTGGAGTAGTTGCTGCTGAAGCAGGATCGGAACAGAAAGTTGAATATTATAAAATTCAAGCCATCATTAGTAGAACCTATGTCTTGAAAAACATAGATAAGCATGTGAAACAGTGGTACAATGTCTGCGACAAAGAACACTGCCAAGTCTACAAAGGACTGAACAAAGGAGTGCCTAATATTGACGAAGGAGTTGAATCAACTAAAGGAATCATATTGGTTGACACTGATTTAAATTACATCTCAGCAGTTTTTCATTCCAACTGTGGCGGACACACAGTTAATTCTGAAGATGTGTGGCAGAGTGAAAAAAATTACTTGAAAGGCGTGCCCGATACCTTTTGTATCAACATGCCGCATGCCAATTGGAACTTGGCCTTGCCTAAAAAAGAGTGGTTGGGGTATTTGTCAAAAAATTATGAATTTCCTATTCATGATTCTTTGCATGCCGATTATGCTATTAATTTTATTCCTCAAAGCAGGGAGACTCACTTTATAAGTCCAGGGTATAGTGTTCCTCTTAAATATGTTCGCAGAGACTGGAAGCTAAGAAGCACCTTTTTTGCGGTAAGAGAAGACCAAGATCATGTGAAAATATATGGTCGAGGATTTGGTCATGGAGTAGGCCTTTGTCAAGAAGGAGCCATGGGCATGGTTAACAATGATTATCCATATTATGACATCTTACATTATTACTTCAAAGAAGTGTATTTAATCAACGAATCATTGTTGGACGAATTGAGAGCCAAAAAATATTAGTAACTTATCCTCATGAGTTCATGGGGGCTAATGCCATTTGTTCGTATTCTTTTTATGTTTTTGCCAGGGTTGCTAATCGGTTTAGTCTTGCCTGACAATGAATACCCATGGTATGCGTTGTTGCTTTTTTTAGTCATAGCAGCCTTTTATTTAGTTAGCACTAAAAAGAATAAGAACGGATTAGTTGTTGTCACCATCTTCGTTTTGGGGTGTTGCGTGTCTATCTTCTATCAAATCAAAAATCCTTTTGAAAGATTAACAACAGGCAAACAACAACTATCTGCCATTGTATCTTCAACACCAATTGAAAAAACACATGTAATTGCAGTAAAGCTGAAATCCTTATCCAGTTCGGGGACAACCCTTGCATACTTGTCCAAGGACATGGATGTTACAGTTACAGATATGGAAGTAGGAGACACCATACATCTCAGTGGTTATGTCTCTGATGTGAAAGGTCCTCAGAATCCACATGAATTTGATTACCAAAATTATTTACTCAAACAACGGATTTGTCAAACATGGTACGTCAATGACACGTCATCTATTTCGTTGAAAAAAGGAAAGGCAGGAATATTTACTTTTGCCAATAGATGCCGAAATTGGGCAGAAAAACGCTTACACATATTAAATCTTGGTGAGCATGAAGCTATTGTAAAAGCGCTATTGTTAGGTTTGAAAGAAGACTTGTCTGACGAGGTAAAACACACTTTTGCAAATACAGGAGCAATGCATGTGCTAGCAGTATCAGGTCTTCATGTCGGTATTATTTTTATGGTGTTGCATACCATTCTAAAACATATTAGGAGAAACAGTATTGGTAAAATATGTTATGCGGTAATGATGCTAGCATGTATTTGGAGTTTTGCTTTTATTGCTGGTTTAGCACCTTCGGTATTGAGGGCTGCCATCATGTTTTCTCTTTTCATTATTGCCAAATCCTTAAAACGACAAGTCAATATTTACAATGCCATTGCAGCATCAGCTTTTTTGATGCTAAGCTATAACCCAAACCTGTTGTTCGATGTCGGGTTTCAGTTGAGTTATTGCGCTGTTGCTGGTATCGTTTTTTTTCATCCCAAAATATATGCTTGGTTTGGTGAATTACCAAAACTGCTAGATTGGGCTTGGTCTTTAACAGCGGTATCTATTGCAGCCCAACTTGCGACCATTCCTTTTACGGTGTATTATTTCCATCAACTGCCTGTCTATTTTTGGGTGTCCAATTTGTTGGTTATCCCAGCAGCAATCATCATTCTCTACACAGGAATATCTTACCTCGTGTTAGGACTTGTGCCATTGGTTGAAAAAATGGCGGGAGTAATCCTCGACACAACTGTGGGCAGTTTAACAGCCTTAATTCAAGGAGTTTCCAATTGGCCATTGTCCACCATTCGGCCTATCTATGTGCATCCAGTGTTACTATTTTGTTTGGTGACTGCTATTCTTGTGTTTGTAGTATTTGTCATAAATCGATCGAGAAAATACTTAAAGCTAAGTTTGGTATTACTCGTGTGCTTTTTTGCAGGCAGGCTATTAGAAAATGTATCTCATGAAAAACAAAAAGGGAAGGTGTTGTTTCATATTAGGAACGAAATTGCTTTGCTCTATTACCAGGGAAAAAGTGGAGTGCTTTTTACATCAGCGTCATTAACAAACAAGCAAGTTTCGTATCATATACAAGGGCATGTAGATTATTTGAATTTGAACAGCTTAGACACTCTATTGATATCTAATGATGCTCATTTTCAATTAAACGATAATTTGGACGTGCAGTTTTTGAATGAGACGGCTATGCCCGAAGAAAAAACTGACTCAAGTTTTGTGCGTCTAGCACAAAACGATGTAGTTATCAGCACCAATGAATTGGCTGAAAATACTAACATAAAAGTTTTCAATTTAGATGGTGCAAAGATGTGGTAAGGCTCTTAATTTAATTTAATTTTAAGGGCATCAAAGGAATAGGATCTTATTGCTATGATACCATGTTTTGTTTCCCCTTTTTTTATAATTGCTCCAGATAAGTCATGATTGAATAATTCAGTCTTAAATTTTTTATTGGCAAGACTTGCTACAATTATATTTCCAGCTGTTACTGCAGGCCCCACGACTAATCCAATTGGAATAGGTTTTGACGATGAGGTTCTATTTCCGTTAGAGACCGTTGTGGTTGCATGTAGAGGCGTTAATAATAAGTAGAGTAAATAAAAGGCAGTTTTTTGCTTTAATAGCTTAAAGGTCTGTTCATTATCTAATGTATATACCTTGTTCCCATTTGCATACGTTAGGGTTATGTCTCTCCCAAACATTAGGTCTTTATCAGAATTGTTTGTTAACCTTACTGAAATTAATTTCACACCATTTTTTTCTCTTTCTTGGCGTATTTTTTGTCTAGTAAATTGTATTTGTATTCAAACTTCACACCATTATTTTCATCAATAGAAACATATCTAACTGAACTTGGGTGAATTTCCTTATATGTAGTAGCACAATTGGAGAATATTAATAAGGAGGAAATTAATGCAAGGCATATAGTTTTCATGATTCAAGGATATTGGTAATGAAGATTAAAAGGGTGTAAAGCAGTTTTAATACAATTTAATTTATCACCAAATATAGTAATTGATTTCAATGTTCATCCTTCTATAAAGGCTGATTTAAAGCTTAGTGTAATATTTATTGCTCAATTATGAGACTATGTTTCAAGGTGTTTCATTTGTTGATTTAAATGTTAAAACCTTGGTTATTTAAGGCTTTGCCTATTACCTTTGCCAAAAATATTTGAATGAGAGTTTTATTGGTCATTTTGGTGACAGTTTTATGTGTTTACTCAGGATATGCCCAAGACAAACTGAGGTTAAAAGCTGAACGAATTTCAGATATAGCGCAAATTGACATTGATGGTGTTGCGTCAGAAGATGTTTGGAAAAAAGCAGAAATCACTTCTCCTTTTATTGCTAATTCACCTAACCCCGGAGCAGTGCCTGCTCAAAGCACTATTGTTAAAGTTGCTTACGACAACAATGCTATTTATGTGTTTGCGCAACTCGATGATAATGAACCGCAAAACATTCAAAAACAATTATCTCAACGAGATGAAATAGGGAACGTCGATTGGTTTAGTTTTGTTATTTCGCCATATAACGACGGTTTCAATGGTGTAGAGTTTATGGTTACTGCCGCTGGTGTACAACGAGATTTGAAGCGCAGTGTGTCAAACAATGACGTCAACTGGAATGCTGTTTGGCAAAGCGACATCACCATTACAGAAACGGGTTGGAATGTTGAGATGAAAATCCCTTATTCAGCCATTCGATTTCCGGAAAGTGCCGTGCAAGAATGGGGCGTCAATTTCACTCGTTCGGTGAGAAGAACCCGTGAAGAATCTTCTTGGAGCCTTATTGATCCAACAATCGATGGGATTTTAAATCAGGCAGGGATGTTACATAATATCAAAGATATTACTCCACCTGTTCGCTTGTTTTTCTTTCCTTACGTTTCAGGGTATGCTCAAAACTTTGACGGAAGCTGGGGAAGCTCATACAATGGTGGTTTAGATTTGAAATACGGAATCAACGATGCTTTTACCCTTGATGTAACATTAGTTCCCGATTTTGGACAAGTACAGAGTGATAACAAAGTGTTGAACCTATCACCTTTTGAAGTGAGATTTAATGAAAACAGACAATTTTTTACAGAAGGAACAGAGTTGTTTAACAAAGGAGGGTTGTTTTATTCTAGGCGAATAGGAGGGTTTCCGCATGCATATGGCAAAGCATTTAGTGAACTAAAAGACAATGAAGAAATTGAAGAATTACCTTCAGAAGGCAGGCTGATAAATGCCACCAAACTGTCGGGTAGAACAAGTACAGGTTTGGGTGTAGGAGTGTTTAATGCAGTGACAAGAAATACCTATGCTACCTTGTCGGGCGAAGAATCTTCCAGAGAAGTATTGATTGATCCATCTTCAAATTATAATGTAATGGTGGTTGATCAAAATCTGAAAAACAACTCTTATGTAACCTTTATCAATACCAATGTAACAAGATCAGGTTCGTTTTACGATGCCAATGTATCCGGTGTTGAGTATCGAGCCAGGAATAAGAAAAACACCTTCCAAAATTCAGGGCAATTCACATACAGTAATCAGCAAGGTGGCGACATAGAAGATGTTAATGGTTTTGCTTATTCGGCTGCATTAGACAAAATAGGGGGGAATTATAATTATGGAATTAGTCACGATGCTAAGTCTGATAAATACGATATTAACGACTTAGGATTTTTGTATCGGAACAATGAAGTGTCAAATAATGTTTACGTATACTACTCACAATACAAACCCGGTAAACATTTCAATCGGTATTGGGCAGGATTAAACATGTCCCAGAGCATGCTTTACAAACCATCAGTGTTTACTGCTTGGGATATTAATGGAAATTTTGGAGCAACCACCAAAACGTTTCACACCTTTGGCTTTAACTTCGGTTCTACCTTGGTAGCAGGGGCAGATTATTTTGAACCTAGGTTAGCTAATAGGTATTACGAAACACCAATCAATCAATACTATTCAGGGTTTTTATCTTCTGATTATCGAAAAATATTTGCCTTAGACATTAACCTGAGTTACAATCATTATCCCAATCAAAATAGAGATGGATATGGTTGGTTTGTGTCGCCACGTGTGCGGTTTAGTGACAAATCAAGTTTGATTTATCAACTCACTAGTAGTAAACGAAACTTTGAGGAAGGATTTGCCACCTTCGATAGCACAGGCACCAATAGTTTGTTAGGGAAAAGAGATGTAAGTGTTCTAACCAATGTGTTAGATTACAAATATATTTTCAACAACAAAATGGGTCTTACACTAAGGGTTCGACATTATTGGAGTAAAGTATTTTATCATTCTTTTCACGAACTGACCGAAGACGGATTGTTGTCCTCAGAAACCTATCAAGGGGTTGATGTAAACAATAATGAAGTGTCAACGCCTCAAGGAGTTGGTTCAAACTTTAATAGAAATTACAATTCGTTCAATGTCGATCTGGTTTACACATGGGTGTTTGCGCCAGGAAGTGAATTAAGAGTTGTTTGGAAAAACAACATTGAACAGTCGGGGACAATGCTAGAAAAAAACTTTCAAACCGACTTAAAAATCACCTTAGCAGAGGAACAGCTCAATAGTTTTTCCATAAAACTGCTCTACTTTATTGATTACGCTAGATTAAAAAACAGGAGCAAGACTATATAATTTTTCTGCATCGTAATCCGAGTTAAAATACTATTTTAGACCGTCATGTAATTATTGAATATGTCTAATCATTTGGTCGGTCAACAAAAAACTATGGTCACACTGCCTGTTTTTATGACCGCAGTTTTCACCATTCTGGGAGCCATCTTGGTTTTAACGTTTGGTTATTCTGTTGCACATGTTGGCTTGTTTGGCACCTTAGAAATTATCCTTATTAGGCACTTGGTTATCGCGCCAACTGCTATGGCAGTTACCTAAATAGCCACCAACCAAAAAGGAGAAGGTGGCGGAGCATATTTTATTATTAGTAGGTCATTTGGGCTTAACATTGGGGTGCTATTGGTATAGACCTTTTTCTGTCGCAAGTTATTAGTGTCGCATTTTATGTGATTGCTTTCACCGAATCTTTTGAGTCCATTAGAATGTGGCTTACCGAGACACATCATGTCTATTTTACTAAGCAGATGGTTACGCCTAGAGTTGTGCTTTTATGGTGCTTATTTACATGGGTATTTCAAGAAGTAATACAGACAAAAAAGGGTTGGCTAAATTGTTTAAAGGTGTCATTTTTCAGTTATCACGCGAAATGCAATCATTACTTCAAAAGAGAGGTGTAATTGATAAAGAAGGGCATTGGAGGCCTTTTGTGACATGCATTACTAAAGATACCTTTAACCGAATCAGTTCGTTTGACATGGTTAGGTGGATGCTACACATACTAGGGACACTCAATTGGCTATTTTGTTGGGTTACATAATTCTCGGGCATCCTGAATGGAAAAAAGGGGAATTGTCAATTTTCTCCATCTACAGAAATGAAGAGGAAGAAAAAGCAATATTGTTAGATCTAATCAAAGAAGGAAGACTGCCTATTTCTGCCAATAACATTGAGATGGTGGAACTTTCCGAAAGTCAATCGATGAGCTATTTGGTTAATCATCATACTACCCAGGCCGATTTAACAGTTGTGGGATTAACCAACAATCAAATAAATCAACATGTCGAAAAAGTGTTTGACGGGGGTTAGTAAAATGGAAGCGTATTGTTTGTGAATGCCAACAGGAAAGTGGATGTTGAGATGTAAGTTTTGATTGAAAGAGTACAAAGTATTCAGTACAAAGGAATAAGGAATAAGGAAAGAGTATAAAGTATTCAGTACAAAGGAATAAGTAAAAAGTAAAGAGTACAAAGTATTCAGTAAAAAGTAATAAGTAAAGGGTACAAAGTAAAGGATTCAAAGTATTCAGTAGAGCGTACAAAGTAAATAGTACATAGTGAAAGTCAATTTATAAAGCTGTAAAACGCTTAGTAATCAGTAGGATAGGGGTGCTGAGTTTGGGTATTATACTGAATTTTGATTTTAATAGTGCAGGTCAAACAATGAATGTGTATTTTTTGAGTTTAAATGTGAGAAAGTTGATGGCCTGTAATTTCCACCTAATCAGCTATTTTATTACTTTTGCTAAATATACCTCAAGATATGGAATACAGTGCTGGAAAGTTTTTGGAACAAATAGAATTCCCACATGATTTAAGAGAAAAATTTACTGAAAAAGATTTGCCACAATTGGCAAATGAACTGAGACAGTATATTATCGATGTTGTTTCTGTTAAAGGAGGGCACTTCGGTGCTAGTTTAGGTGTGGTTGAACTTACCTTAGCCATCCACTATGTTTTTAACACTCCTGTCGATCAGTTAGTTTGGGATGTTGGGCATCAAGCATACGGACATAAAATATTGACCGGAAGACGCGACGTTTTTCATACCAACAGAGTTTACAATGGCATCAGTGGATTTCCTAAAAGAAGCGAAAGCGAATACGATACCTTTGGTGTAGGACATTCGTCTACCTCTATTTCTAGTGCCTTGGGTATGGCAGTAGCAAGTAATTACAAAGGAGAATTAGAAAAACAACACATAGCTGTTATTGGTGATGGTGCCATGACTGCCGGAATGGCTTTTGAAGGCCTAAACCATGGTGGAGTAGAAGACACCAATTTATTGGTAGTGCTCAATGATAACTGTATGAGCATTGACCCTAATGTGGGTGCGCTTAAGAACTATTTAACAGATATTGCTACAGACATTGCTACGTCTCATGCGTACAATAAGATAAAAGATGAGGTGTGGGACTTGCTTGGAAAAGTAAGTAAGTTTGGCCCTAATGCTCAGGCCATTGCGCAAAAAATAGAGCAGGGAATAAAATCGAGTATCTTAAAAGAAAGCAACTTATTTGAAGCACTTAACTTTCGTTATTTCGGGCCTGTCGATGGGCACGATGTTAAGCGATTGACCAAAGTACTGAGTGATTTAAAAGAAATACCTGGTCCAAAAATATTGCACATCCTTACCAAAAAAGGGGGTGGATACGGACCAAGCGAAAACGGTAATCCAACCAAATGGCATGCGCCAGGCTTGTTTAACAAAGACACAGGTGAAATCATAAAAGTGATTCCTAAAAGCCCACAACCACCAAAATATCAAGATGTTTTTGGACATACCATTGTAGAGCTGGCAGAGAAAAACGAGAAAGTTATGGGTGTTACACCAGCCATGCCTTCAGGTTGTTCGCTCAACATTATGATGGAAGCCATGCCCAAGCGAGCTTTTGATGTGGGTATTGCCGAACAACATGCCGTAACTTTTAGTGCAGGACTTGCTACACAAGGATTAGTGCCTTTTTGTAACATCTATTCTACGTTTATGCAAAGAGCATTTGACCAAGTAGTACATGATGTTGCGCTGCAAAACTTGAATGTAGTGCTGTGCTTAGACAGAGCAGGATTAGCAGGTGCCGATGGGCCTACACATCACGGGGCGTATGACATAGCTTATTTAAGGTGTATTCCCAAAATGACTATTTCTGCACCGATGAATGAAGAGGAACTTCGTAACTTGATGTACACCGCCCAGCAAGAAGATATGGGGCCTTTTGTTATCCGATACCCAAGAGGTAATGGAGTAATGACCGAATGGAAAACACCTTTTAAAACCATAAAAGTAGGTACAGGAAGACGTGTTAAAAACGGGGATGATTTAGCCGTTTTGTCATTAGGTCATGTGGGTAACGAAGTAACAAAAGCGATCGCTAATCTAGAGAAAAACGGATTGAGCATTGCTCACTAC
>JBLIDJ010000033.1:0-21773 GCA_047634195.1 Flavobacteriales bacterium | reverse complement strand
TGATTACAACTGGTCACAACTAGGAACTACACAATTGGTTGATAGTACCGTTGTATCTCCTGCCATAATAGATCAAAGTACCCCAGGCCAATATCCCTTGACTATTGTTATTACAGATGATAGAGGTTGTGTCAGCAATCAAGATTCAGTGAGTTTTACAATATTAGAAAGTCCTGTTGCAGGGTCATTATCTATATCAAAAGCTGATTATTGTTTTAATGAACCTTTCTTATTAACCTATCCACAGGACGTAAATCATATCTACGAATATTCTTTTGATGGTGGAGTTAACTACTCAAGCTTAACCCCCAACTACATCAACGCTAATGAATATGAAGTGGATTTACCTTTCTCATCTGTATTGTTTAGAGTAATAAAAACCAATGGCCAATGCAATGACACCACTGATGTAGTCAATGCAAACAAATATGATTTTGTAACACAACCCTTGGTTGACATAACAAGTGGTAACACCATCAATTGTGAAGGTGATGATGTAAGCATAGCTGCGACCAATTACAGTGTTAATTTGATGTGGAATACTAGCGAAAGTACTGTCGGTATTTCACCAACTACCACTGGGTCTTATTTCGTGAGTTATACCGATGCGAATAACTGTGTGGTGCAATCAGATTCTCTGTACTTGTTATTCAGCCCTGCTCCTCAGCAGCCTGTGATTACCTTAGTTAATGGTCAGTTTCAAATACCAAACAACAACGAACATTATCAATGGTTTTTAGACGATGTATTGATAGCTGAAGGAATAGGCTTAGACACTTTAACTCCTGCTGTTAATGGAGACTACCATGTTGTTGCTATTAGCGCAGAGGACTGCTCTTCAATGCCATCTGATGCATACTTATTAGAAGATGTAAGTATTTCTGAGGCTTCGCCTTCTGATTCTCAGGTTACTTTTTATCCAAACCCAACGAAACACACTCTTTTTATTGAATCTACTAGTATTAGTAGCATTAGTTTGATGAATATGAATGGTAAATTAGTCTTTGAAACTGGGATTCAAAAAGGTGAAAACAAATTAAAGTTAGATCTACCTAAAGGAATTTATTTTATAAAAATCGGGAGTAATCTAGATGTCATGACCGATAAGCTCGTAATTCTGTAACCGAGATGCATTAAATTACCGAAGCCCATTAGGACAATCCTAATGGGCTTTTAAAGATATATTAGTGAATTAGACACCGCTATTATTAATAATGTGAACTCAGACCTGTATGTATCTGAAAGAAGGCCATTTGAATTATCAATTTCCCCTAGTCCAACGCAAGATTTTATTGTGATAGTCTTAAAACTTCAACAAAGCGCGTTAGTTGAAAGTGAATTGATAGATATTATAGGACGTAAAATCGAAACCTTTGTTACTCCTCATAAATTAGATGGAGAACAGAAGTTCACCCTCGACCTAAGAAATAATCTTGCTTCTCATTCAGTTGCTTTTATCCGAGTGAAATATGGAAATCAAGAACGTGTTAAAAAACTGATTCTTTTATAAGATCCTAAGCTGAAAAATGAGAAACCCCGTTTGTTCTATATTCGGGGGTTTTATGCTAAACACTGAATGTTAATTATTACTTCGACAAGCCTAAAAAGGCTTTGATTTTATGTCTGAAAAATACGAGCATAAGCGTAGAAAGCAAAACGTAAGGAATGGCCATTAAATATAAAATACCATTATTAAGTCCTTCGGCAATGTTACTCCCGTCATCGAGGGTTTTTCCAGAATCTACCATAGCACGACACATAACACACTGAGCATACACAGTAACCTGCAGCAAAGAAAGGATAAATATGGTAGCTATTTTTTTCATTTAATAATAAGGTGATATCATAAAATAAACCACAACTCCTGTAATGGTGACATACAACCATAAAGGTAGGGTTATTCTAGCAATTTTTCTATGCTTATCTATTTTATCAGAAATTGCTCGTACGTATGAAATAAGAACCAATGGAACAATGGCTATCGCCAATATGATATGACTTATTAAAATGATTAGGTAGGTAGTTTTCACCCATCCTGTTCCACCAAAAACAGTTTGCTCTGCTGTTGCATGGTGCAACACATAACTGACCAAAAACACCAATGACAAGAAAATGGCTGCTTTCATGAGCCTTTTATGTAAAATAATATTTTTCTCTTTAATAGCCAAAAAAGCAGCAACCAGTACTAATGAAGTAATCGCATTTATTGTAGCATTTAAAGCAGGTAAAGTGCCTTTACTCAAACCTTCGATATGGCCTTTAGGTAAAAAATACAACAACGCAACAACTAAAGGAATAGCTATTGAAGCCGCTATTACTAAAGGCAAAAATTTTCGTTCTTTATTTTCCATTTTCTGCTTTTTCTCTTGCTTCTTTCGCTAAGATTTTTTCTTCCTTAAAAAGCATTTTTACATCATCAAACAACTTATCTACTTCATCGGATGTAGTTCCGTCATAAATACCACGTATATGTCTTTCTCTGTCTATTAACACGAATAAGCCTGAATGTAAGTAACCACCAGGAGCTAAACTATCTTCCATAGCACTTAAAAAGTACCCCTGTTGTCCTACTTCGTATATTTCTTCTTGGCTTCCTGTTACAAAATTCCAACGATTTTCATCAGCTCCAGCATCTTGCGCATAGCTTTTCAATACCTCTACACTGTCATGTCTAGGATCAATTGTATGAGATAAGAATTTAATGTCGGCAAAAGCATCGTCCTTCAATTTCCATTGCAAACGAACCATGTTAGCGGTCATTTTTGGACAAATAGTAGGGCATCTTGTAAAGAAAAAATCGGCTACATATATTTTACCATCGTAATCAGCATTGGTGACTATTTCACCGTTTTGATTAGCGAAAGCAAAAGAAGGAATGGTATGATAGATTGTGTCAATGGTTTCTACACCATATTCATCTACCACTACTTTGGTTTCTTTAGGCCCATAAAATGGACGAGTGGCGAACTTATGCTTGCCACTGGAAAAAATAGATAAAAAAATAGCAGGCAATGATAAAATAAATATCAAACCTGCAAATTTTTTGAACTTAGAGCTTGCTTTCATCGACCTTGCTAATTCATTAATTTCCACATATCGTTAATGTACGTAGACTCAAACATACAGATAAGATATAAGTATATGATAAACAATATGTAAGGCACCAAAATTACCCATTTCAATCCTTTACGTTCTTCACCTAAGTGCATAAAATTCATGATAATGTAGTATGCCTTAACAATGGTTAAAACGATGAATGATACTTTTAATGTGGTATCAAATCCTTTACCTGAAAGTAATGCTCCCATAGCAACCTCAACAGCTGTTACAATAAGCAATAAGGTAAATACAAACCAGATTTTTTTACGCGCCTTAGCTCCGTGTTCTTCTGAGTGGTGTGTGTCTAATGAATATTCTATAATATCGTCTCTTTCCATGATAGTAGTCTTTTCTTAATTTGAAAAATTAGGTAACCAATAATTAGATAAGGTAGAAAAACGTAAATACAAATACCCAAACCAAATCTACAAAGTGCCAGTACAATCCAGCTTTCTCAACCATCTCGTAATGTCCTCTTTTTTCGTAGGTGCCTTTTATTACGTTAATGAAAATAATAACATTGATTAAAACCCCACTAAAAACGTGGAATCCGTGAAATCCTGTAACAAAGAAAAAGAAATTGGCATATTGCTGAGGGCCATACTCATTCATGACCATGTTAGCTCCGTGAAGCAAAGTCCCATCAGACAACAATTGTCCTTCATGAGAACCATGAATAAAGTGATACCATTCCCAAGCTTGTGAGCCTATGAAAAAGAAACCACCAACAATGGTCCAAAACATCCACTTAATAACTCCTTTACGATCCATTCTATGACCAGCTTCAACAGCCAATACCATAGTTACCGAACTTAAAATTAATAAGAAGGTCATTAAGGCTACATAAGCCAATGGATAACCATCACCTAAAAATGGAAGTGATTGGAAAATCTCTTCTCCAGCAGGCCATTCTCCTAGGAATTTAAAACGGATATATCCAAATGCGATTAGTAACCCACTAAAGGTTAATGCATCTGATACTAAGAAAAACCACATCATCATTTTCCCATAACTCACACTAAATGGTGAGCCTTTCCCATTCCAAAGGGTGGTACTGTCGATCGTCTGTGAAGCGTGTCCTGCCATGATTTTAGGTCGATTAAAATTTGTGCAATATTAGTGAATAAATTGTAAAAAAAGTAACAAAAAAAGCCACAATCCATCAAGAAAATGCCAATAGATCCCTCCAAGCTGCAGTTTCAAGTGATTGTCTTTATCAAATTTATTCTTTAAAGATGATATTAAAAGTGAGATTACATACAACAATCCGCCTATTAAATGGGCTAAATGCAATACCGTAAGAATGTACAAAAACGAGCTGGAGGTATTTTTACTTTGCTCAATTTTATCCTTCAATGGAAGTTCTCGTTGGGTGTCACTTGTCAAGTAATAATTGTCATTTTCAAAAATCAATTCTTCACCAGCATACATAAACGTGAAGTCTTTGCCGTAATCCCCATTCACATTATCAACACTTCCAGTGGCATAATGTCCAAGTTCCATCAATTGTCCCCAACCATCAAACTGAGATTTGGCAAACAACAAACCTAACACGAGTGTTAAACTGATTAATAATTTGACTGCTTTGACATTTGATTTTTTGGCTGCAACTAATGCTGCATAAATGGTCAAAGAACTTGTCAACATATAAGCTGTACTCCACCAAAATGCATTTGGCAACTCTATGTTTACCCAAAACCCATCGCTCATAGAAACGATATAAGCAGAAGTAAATCCTGCAAAAAGCATAACGATGGAAAAGATACCGACATACACCAGCATTTTTTTTGACCTTGCTACTTTTACTTGCTGCTCTTCGGCAGTATAACCACTTTCAATATTCTGATCCATTTCTAAATTTTATTTAATACATAGATTAACTGCAATAATGGCTAATTGATAAACGAGGCAAACATTAATTGACGAGCAGCAACAATGCTACACGCGTAATATAGGCGATAAGCCATAAACACAAAAAGCAAACCGATAGCCACAATAAGAACAACAGACCAAGCGCCTGTCATACCCAAATACCATGGCAATAAACTTACAGGCAATAAAAATATGGCGTAAATCAAGGCTTGGAATGCACTGGCTTTGTCTCTACCCCCTTTTGAAGGTAAAAGGCGAAAACCTCCTGCTTTGTAATCATCATCGAGTACCCATGCAATGGCCCAAAAATGTGGGAATTGCCAAATAAACTGTACTGCGAACAATACGCCTGCATACACATCAAACTGACCAGTTGCTGCAACATAACCTAACATAGGCGGTATGGCTCCTGGAAATGCGCCGACAAAAACGGCGATAGGTGATATTTGTTTTAATGGCGTGTATAAAGCAGCATAACTAAACATAGCAAACATGCCTAAAAATGCGGAGAACGGATTACATCCAAACCACAATATGGCTACACCTATCATTCCTGAAATTCCAGCTAAAAGAACACCTTTCACCACGGTCATTTTTCCAAGAGGAAGTGGACGACCAGCGGTTCGCTTCATCTTAACATCAAGGTTTCGTTCTATTACTTGATTCAATCCATTGGAAGCTCCAGTAACTAAAAACCCACCCACTATCAATGAAATTAAGGTAGTAGCATCACTTGAATCGGCACCCATAAAATAGCCCAATACAGCAGAAACTACTACTAAAAAAGCAAGTCTAAGTTTAAAAAATGCTGCGAAATCTCGAATTTCCAAGGATATGAATGTTAGTTTTGAAGTACAAATTTAATGCTTTTATATGTCCTGCCAAGGACGAATTTCAATTGATTGCTGTTTAACCATAATTAACGCAACACGCTAATAGAGTATAAAAAATGGTTTTTACGTTTCTACTTTACCCCTTTTAAGTTATCGAGTCTTTTTACTAAAATTAGCAAATAAGGTATTACTCCATTTTAGTTGAACCCAAGGGTTCATAGTATTCCTTTTTTTGTGCACATCAACCCCAGTCCAAACGCTCAACAACCAACTAGTATCTGTTTTGAACTGATAAGAACTTGAGAAAGCTACTCTTCCTATTATTTCATTGTTGGCTCCAACAATCGTATGATTTCGTGTGTCATCTAATGTTAAATAACTCTCAAATGGGTCGCCCCCATAATTGACTGAGTTTCTAACTTTGTAGCTTCCAATAGAAGACATAAACCCAAGTATCAGATTTTTGTTTATAGTTGCTTTCAGCACCATTACTCCTTCTACAAAACCAGCTCCATCCCATGCTGCAAGAGGCACTACCTGATTGGTAAAAGCAATGACCGTATTAGCATGACTGTATGTAAATGGCCTTACTACATTGATTTCTGCTTGTGCAAAATGTTTTTTTGTTTTCCAGCCCAATCCAACTTGCCCACCATATT
This sequence comes from Flavobacteriales bacterium, assembly GCA_047634195.1. Lineage (GTDB taxonomy): Bacteria > Bacteroidota > Bacteroidia > Flavobacteriales_D > Luteibaculaceae > JBLIDJ01. The sequence goes on along the minus strand of JBLIDJ010000033.1, from coordinate 15,310 downwards.
TATTGGCCCACCAACCTTCTTGTTTTTTTATTTCTTCCAGCCAAAATTCGTCAATCACCAACTGTCCATAGGTGAATATATTTTTGCTGAGACTACCACTCCAATCCAATCCTATTAATACATTATCGGCCGATCCTCCATGAAATTCAGTTGGTCTGTAAATAACTGTTGGTGCCATGTATTGCCAGTCAAAACCTCTATTGTAGGAAGAGTCGTTTGCTGCCCAGGCAACTGTTTCAAACAAAGATATTTGCCAATCTTTCGGCAAATCAACTGTCACTGTGTGGTTCGCTATCCATTTCACATTGTTTTTATCGCTTTCAGGAATAGCATTTAATTGAGTACGGTAGCTAATTTTTTTAGTATTCAAGCTAGCATTTGCAAACCAAGATGGACCCCCATTTCCAGACCAAAGCAAACTATTGATCCCTTTGCCTAGTTGGTGCTTATTTTTACCAGCTTCTAACCGAATGTATGGCATAGGGTTCCATTGCCAGTTTATCAAAGCATCCACCCGGTAAGCGTTATTGTTCTTGATTTCATAAAGAGTACCAATCCGATAATCCTCGTTATGGTTATCTCTACTGCTGGATTTCACAAAAATATAAGGTGCAATTTTTAAACTCGCATTTTTAAAAGATTTTTGAAACTGCACACCCAGCAAATTGTTTGATGCAAGTCCTCTTTTTTTGTCAATATCAAGGTCAAAAGAACCCATGAAGCTGAACGCTTTTTTTGAGCCAGTAAACACACCCATTTGATGCCAAGTATTGTTTAAACTGTCTTCTGCTGAAAAATTAAAAGCACTTGTCTGTCCAAAGCTCATGATTCCCAGCGACAAAAAACAACATAAGGCTATTGTTTTCTTCATTTCACTTTCTTTGAATTAAAAAAGAAATATGGAATTTGAACCAAGAGAAGAACTACTAAAAACAAAATTAAAAACTCATACGTTGGAGGTAAAGGACTTAACATGATAGCAAGAAAAATAATGAGTATGCTAAATATGATTACTACCAAGGAAGTTTGTCTATGCGATAAACCTTTTTTTAATAATTGATGATGGATATGATTTTTATCTGGCAACAAAGGTGAGTTACCCTTGATACTCCTTAGAATAAATACACGCAATGTATCTATCAATGGATATGAAAGCACCGCCATAACTAATACGGGAGTAGAAACTTGTTGTAATCTTACAGGTAAGTATTCACCATCAAACTCAATCATTCTTATGCTTAGCACACAAATAACCAACCCAACAACCAGCGATCCTGAATCTCCCATGAATATTTTTGCCGGAGAAAAATTAAATACTAAAAATCCTATTAATGCTCCAGCCATGGCTGCAGAAAAAACAGCTAAAGGAACATTTCCTCCCAAATAAAACCAGGTGGTGAAAAACAGGGTGGTTACTATTCCCACTCCTGCAGCCAGTCCATCAATACCATCAATTAAGTTGTATGCGTTTACCACTACGATATAGGTAAACCCAGAAAGTAAGATACTCGCCCAATAAGGCAATAAATCCATTCCAAACAAGCCATGCATACTGACTATTCTAACATCGGCCATGATTACTAATATAAAAGCAACCACCATGTGTGCAATCAGTTTTTTTACAGGAGAAACACCAATAATGTCATCTTTAAGGCCTATGAAAAACAGCACTACCAAAGACGCCATGAGGTATTTATATTCTTGAATGGCTTGGAGTAACTCTGCGTAGAATTCGTAATACAGCCTACTTTTTGTTGGAAACCAGATAGCTACAGAAAAAACAAAAGCTAAAAAAATGATCACTCCACCTATGGTAGGCACACTGTTCTGGTGAAGTTTTCTAGATTCAGAAGGCTCATCAACCAAATGTTTCAATTTGGCAACTTTGATTAGTGCCGGAGTAGACATAATCACAATAATCAATGCGGTAAAAAAACTAAGTAGTATGAAATCCACGTTTTTATTTTTTAATAATCTTGAAAAATTCGAGACAAACTGGTTCTTAAGCCTAAACTAACCCATTTAATTGAGTTTAATTCATTTGCTTCTTTTAAAAATTCATTGGTAGCATTCCTTCGCGCTAGCAACTTATTGGTATATAAAGTTTCAACAAAAAATGCTAATCCGTTTTTTTGATTGATGGTGTATTGCAACTCGAAAGATACTTTATTCACAATCCCTTTCTCACCGATGATATCTTCGGTGTGCTCAGGATACATACTCAACACAAGACCAGAAGATGCCATTATTCTTCGATACTGATATTGTAACCTCATCAATAATTCTCGGCCTTGATTACCAACAAAACCACTGTAATACGATTGATGAGACCAGCTACCTATGGAAGATGAATACATTTCGGATGGAACTGTGTTGTATTCCATTCGAGCAAAAATCGTATGTTCTTTTATTTCTTTTTTAAGCAATACTCCGAGTTGAAGCCCTGCTTGTTTGATCGATTTCTTTTGTCCAAACATCAATTGCCCGTATAGCAACCAATTTTTCTTTTTTAAGTGTGCTTGAAATCCATTTAAGACAAACAAACTATCTCCCAACACATTACTTAACCCTGGAATTGGAGCATTGAAAACGGCGTGTTGTGCAACTGTATAATTTTTATTATCGTCCCATAAAGTTCCTGAAATGTAACTCACAGAAATGTCTTTACTTACTTGATAACTCCATTCATCTGCTTTGTTTTTTTGAATCAAAAACGGCGCTTCGGTATTGGCCGTTATGCCAGAACGCATAAGCGTGTTCCATGCACCAAGCATGTGTGTGTATTTAAATTTTTTATGAGTCCACGTATTCAAAATATATGGATATGGGATACTCTGATTAGATAATAGCAAAGAGCGATACCCCAATCCAATATGATGCCTTCCGTATCCGACTTCAGCTTTCCACCAAGGTTTTAAAGCAACAGAAAGTCGAGCCATGACCCATGCAAAATCATAGTTAAGCGTGTCTTTATCTAGTTTTGTTCTGCCATAACCATATATACTACTTTGTTTGTTTTCATGATGTATGAGCCAAGACGGTAGCTTTCCCGATTGATTTTCCATCAACCAAGTCTCTGCCTCTAGTTTGTTTTCTATCACAAACCCTGCATGCAGACCTCTCCCATTTTGAAAATACCTATTGCTAGCCTTGTTCAACGACACATCAATCATAGGATCAATAAAAATCATCAGGGCAGAATCTCTGTGTGTCACAAAATGTTCTTTGCTCCATTTTCTTCTAAACCAAGATAAAGAATCATTTTTTTGATGCGCTGGAAGTTGAAACGTAGCATGGTAACCCCAGTTCGTAATAGAATCGAACGCTTGATTTTCAGGCCAAAACTGAGGTTCTCCAAAGCTCTGTTGCGCATTAGACGCTAACATAAACCAGCAAAAACACACAGTAATAATTCCTTTTACCATTGCGCACTCATTTCTTGATACACTGATTTTATTCCTACCTCTAAATCAACCGTATGCTTCCAACCAAGCTTATGCAGCCTGCTTACATCCATTAATTTTCGAGGGGTTCCATCAGGTTTAGAGCTATCAAAGGTTAACGAACCTTTAAACCCAACCACTTTTGCAACTAACAAAGCCAGCTCTTTAATGCTTATTTCCTCTCCAGAACCAACATTAATGGTCTCTTTAGCATTGTATTCTTCGAGTAAAAAAAGACATGCTTTTGCTAAATCGTTCACGTGCAAAAACTCTCTTTTTGGTGACCCAGATCCCCAAATTTCAACCGTGCTGTTGTTGTTCATTTTAGCGTCATGGAATTTCCGCAACAATGCAGGAAGTACATGACTTGTTTTCAAATCGTAATTGTCGCCTGGACCATATAAATTGGTAGGCATGCATGAAATGAAATTCGCCCCATATTGTTCTCTGTAGGTTTCACACATTTTTATGCCTGCAATTTTAGCAATGGCATAAGGTTCGTTGGTTGGTTCAAGAGAGCCTGTAAGCAGACTGTCTTCTCTCAAAGGTTGTTCTGCAAATTTTGGGTAAATGCAGGATGAGCCAAGAAACAATAATTTTTTAGCCTTGTTTTCAAAAGCGCTTTTAATCACATTTAATTCTATGGACAAATTATCCATCAAAAAATCTGCTTTTTGCGTGCTATTAGCCAAAATACCGCCCACTTTAGCGGCTGCTAAAACCACAATGTCAGGTTTATGCGTGGCAAAAAATTGCTCCACATCAGATTGCCGACGAAGATCAAGCTTTTTGCTAGATGCTGTAATTAGATTGGCGAATCCATTGTTCATCAATTCTTTTACAATTGCTCCACCAACCATCCCATTATGACCAGCTACATATATTTTATCAGCTTTAGTCATCGGCACCTAGACTTGAGTTTATTTGCACACCATGCTCGCTCAATAATTGCTCTTGTTTAGCTTCTGCAAGATCGGCAACAATCATTTCGTGTATCATCTCCGATAAAGTACAGGTAGCTTCCCACCCCAATTTCTCTTTTGCTTTAGTAGCATCTCCTACCAGTAGATCAACTTCAGTAGGGCGATAATAATTTTTATCAACTTTCACCAAAATGGCTCCTGATGCTTTATCTTTTCCTATCTCTTCTTCGTCGCTACCTTCCCATACGATAGTGGTATTAACTTCCAAAAACGATTGTTCAATAAAACTTCTGACTGTTTGTGTTTGGCCTGTAGCCAATATAAAATCTTCTGGCTCATCCACTTGCAACATACGCCACATCCCTTCTACATAATCTTTGGCGTGTCCCCAATCTCTTTTTGCGTCAAGGTTGCCAACAAACAAATGTTGTTGCATACCCAAGTGAATTCTTGCTACTGCCCTGGTGATTTTCCGTGTCACAAAAGTCTCTCCTCTTACTGGGCTTTCATGGTTAAACAAAATACCATTGACGGCAAACATTTGGTAGGCTTCTCTATAATTTTTTGTGATCCAAAATGCGTAGAGTTTTGCTACTCCGTATGGACTTCTTGGATAAAAGGGTGTATTTTCGGTTTGTGGCACTTCTTGTACTTTCCCAAACATTTCGGAAGTACTTGCTTGATAAAATTTGGTCTTCTTTTCTAAACCTAATATTCGAATGGCTTCTAGTAACCTTAAGGTTCCCAAGGCATCGGCATTTGCCGTGTATTCTGGCATCTCGAAGGATACTTTCACATGACTTTGCGCCGCCAAATGATAAATCTCGTCCGGTTGAATTTCTTTAATGATACGTATCAGATTTGTAGCATCTGTCATGTCTCCGTAATGCAAAAAAAACGGCTTTTTCACATTGTGCCTATCCTGGTACAAATGATCGATTCTACTGGTGTTAAAAGAAGAACTTCTCCGTTTAATTCCATGCACTTCGTATCCTTTGTCTAACAACAAAGCAGCCAAATACGAACCATCTTGACCTGTAACTCCTGTAATGAGTGCTATCTTTTTTTCCTGCATATTAGCACGAAAATAATACTTTGCTATTTGGCAATGAACCAATTGCTCAACAAACTTTCTTTGTTGTAAGCGAGTGCTTGCTTGGTATTGTAATCCAACACTTGCTTTCCAGCACCTTCAACGATTGCTTGGCCCGCAGCAATATCCCATTCCATACAGGGTCCAACACGTGGGTAAATATCTGCTTTACCCTCCGCTAACCAACATAATTTCAGGCTACTACCCATTCGTTTCACATTAACTTCATCCACATTCAAATGATGTTTGGCAAGGTCTTCTAATTGTTGAGACATACCTGATCTACTCGCCACAAGCACCGGGATTTCATTCTTTTCTGAAGGTAATTTCAACCCTTCTTTCATTAGTATTTCAAAGTTTGCAGGTATTCCTTGATATTTTAAGCTCCCATATTGTTTGCCACCAAAATACAACTCGTTGGTTACTGGAACACAAATAAAACCTGCCACCACTTTTTCATCCTCAATCAAGGCTATGTTGATGGTGAAGTCATCACTTTTTGCAATAAACTCTTTGGTGCCGTCCAATGGGTCAACTAACCAATACCTACTAAATTCTTTTCTAACTTGATATGATGGCACCTCAAACTCTTCACTGATAATAGGGATATTGGTGTTTTTTAAAGCTTCTCGAATTATTTTATCTGCCGATATGTCGGCTAAAGTAACTGGAGAGTTATCGCTTTTATACGCTACTTCGAATGTTCCATGATAGTATGCTAGTATGATTTTTTTGGCTTGAGCAATACCTTCCAGTGCAGCATTAAATAAGCCATCTATTTCAGCACTTCTCATTAATAGTAATTACGTAATTCGTAGTTATTTACTTCAATAGCCATTTCATTCAAGATAAGCTTAGCCAGCTTGGTACTTCCTATCCTAAATTTTTCTTTGTTAAGCCACTTTTCGCCTAAAATTTCACCAACTAACAAATACAATTGATGAGCTTTGCTGATGTTGCTTACCCCTCCCGAAATTTTAATCCCAACTGCTTTTCCGTGTTGCTCATAAAATCTTTTGATAGCATGCAGCATCACGTAAAGTGATTCTACATTTGCCCCTTTTTCAATCGTTCCTGTCGATGTTTTCAAAAAATCAGCACCTGTGTACAAGGCAATGTCAGCGGCAATCAGCACATATTTAAGATTTGGCATTTCTCCTGTTTCAAGAATCACTTTAAGGGTTTTTCCTTGTGTTATTTTCCGGATGGCTTCCATCTCTGCGTAAGCCTCATCAAATTTGTGCGACAGTATTAAGGATCGATTAATAACCACATCTATTTCGTCTGCGCCATTGGCAATAGCTGTCTCAATCTCTTGAAGCTTGTTTTTCAAATCGAGTTGCCCATGAGGAAATCCACCAGCGACGGTAATTAACTTAATGCCTTTTAAGTTTTTGGTTTCTTTTATGGCTGCAATTTTATTGGGATACAAACATATTCCAGCTGGAAACAAAAAGGTTTCATCTGCTCCCAGATTAACCGTCTTATCAACAAGTTCGTTTATTTCATCATCGGTAGCAGCTGGGTTTAGGTTTGTTAAATCTAAACACGAGAACATGGTTTTTAAATGAGACAATGAAACTGGCTCATTCAAAGATTTAAGAATTTGAAAAATACGGTCTTGAATTTCTTCTTCTTGAACACTGAAATACGTTGAAAAATTTGGCTTGTCCATAAATGTTTATCTAATTCTCATACTCCTACTAATCAAAGTAGTTGGTGTTATTTTGTCTAACTCAATACTTCAATATCAACTTGATATCCAGCATGACTTCGAATATTAATGACACGGTTGTCGTCAAACATTAAGTATTGACCTCTCACCCCCATGCATATTCCTTCAATATAATTTTCCTTATCTAATTTTAAGCTTTTTATCTTTTCTGGATAACTAAAAACTGGATAATTAAATTGCCATACTTCATTTTCATCACATACATACTGCTTATATTCCTCTGGCAGCAAGGCTGCTATTCTATTTTTTTCGGACATTAAATCAAGACCATCCAAGGTTTCATTTTTTAGCATTGCTTGCCAAGGTGTTTTGTCCGTTAAATGCTGCTTGAGTGCTACTTCTATTTCTCCTGCCAATCGACGGTGCGGTGTCTTGGCTAATTTGATAACTCTCCATGCTCCTTGGTCTATCCAGCGTGTAGGCACTTGTGTATCTCTAGTTACCCCTACTTTCAAGGCAGAAGTTAGTGCTAAATATACATAATGAGGTTTGTTATGGTAATTTTCTTCCCATTCAATATCTCTTCCTTTACCTAAGTGTGCTTCACACAATTCAGGTTTTAGGATACATTCACTTGCAGAAGGTGAATCGGTAAAACAATCGTAACAGAATCCTTGATACAATTTATTTACTTTTTTTTCACATTGAGGGCAATTTATTACACCATCAAAAGCAATGGATATTCGCTCTCCCACTAGGCTATTCATGTCCACTAAGGTTTCATTTAAATCTAAGGTGTAATGAACTTGATGCGCCAATTTTGCGCTCATTTTTTTTAAATTACCTGTTACTTTCATTTAATGTAGTATTTTATGCCGTGTAAATGTAATATTTTGATTTTTGCCCAACGCTTAACTAATTAAAAAATGGCTCTAAACACCGTCCTTTCTTGGGTAATGCGCAAACGTGTTCACCAAATAGAATTATTTAAAAAGTATCCGCAAGAAGTTCAGAAGGAATTGCTAGACAAATTGCTTCAACAAGCCAAATCTACGGAATGGGGCAAAAAATATAAATTTCAAGATATTAAATCGATTGCTGATTTCAAAAAAGCAATCCCTTTGCAAGATTACGAAGGATTTAAGCATGATATCCTTAGAATGAAAGAGGGTGAGCAAAATATTTTATGGCCAACAGAAGTAAAATGGTTTGCCAAATCTTCGGGGACAACCTCCGACAAAAGCAAGTATATCCCCGTAAGTCGTGAATCCTTAGAAGACTGCCACTACAAAGGTGGTAAGGATTTGATATCGATGTATTACAACTGCAACACAAAAGCTAATTTGTACAGCGGCATGAGTTTAGTCGTGGGTGGAAGTTCTACACCCATTGCGCTCGGAGAAGATTCCTATTCGGGTGATTTGTCCGCCATTATTATTAAAAACTTACCTTTTTGGGTAGAATACAGACGCGTACCTGACAGTTCTGTTGCCCTGATGGACAAATGGGAAGAAAAAATAGAACGCATGGCTACCTCCACCATGAATGAAGATGTAACCAACATCACGGGGGTTCCTTCCTGGACTTTACTCATTTTAAAACGCATTCTTGAACTCAAAGGAGCCAACAACATACATGAAGTGTGGCCTAACTTAGAGCTGTTTATGCATGGTGGTGTCAATTTTGCGCCATACAAAGATCAGTATGAGCAACTCATGCCTAATGGCATTAACTATTTTCAATCGTACAATGCTTCTGAGGGATTTTTTGGCATTCAAGACTCATTGCACACAGATGACATGTTGTTGATGTTGGACTATGGCATCTTTTACGAGTTTATTCCAATGAGTCAGCTCGATGAACCCGAACCTCAAAGCCTGACATTAGCTGAAGTAGAATTGCACACCAACTACGCTATTGCTATTACCACCAATGGTGGTCTGTGGCGTTACTTAATTGGCGACACCATTATGTTTACCAATCTAAGCCCGCATCGTATTAAGGTTACCGGCCGAACCAAACACTTTATCAATGCTTTTGGAGAAGAAGTAATCATAGACAATGCAGAGCAAGCTTTAATGCATGCTTGCCAAATCACTGGAGCAAGTATTAGCGATTACACCGCAGCCCCCATATACATGAGCAATCATGGAAAAGGAGCGCATCAATGGATTATTGAGTTTGAAAATAAACCCAACTCTTTGGATGTTTTCACCATAGAATTAGACAAAAAATTACAAGAAATAAACTCAGATTACGAAGCTAAAAGAACAAATAGTCTTAGTTTAAAGTTGCCTGAAGTAATTTCGGCACCCAAAGGAACGTTTTATCAGTGGTTAAAAAATAAAAACAAATTAGGTGGACAGCATAAAGTACCCAGATTGGCTAATGACCGTAAAATTGTGGAGGAAATCTTGGGTTTGCTTCCTATTACTGTCGTTTAGTACTGTCACAAGTTTTTCGCAAACTACTAGCAAAGCAGGTGAAATCAGCTGTTTTGACATAGATCCTAGTGGCGTCATTTATTATTTCAACAGTAAAAATTTGATTGCTGAAAAAGATGGGAAAGAAATAGCTCGTTTCCATACCCAAGGAAAAATAATCACCAGTATCGATGTTGGGTCTGGATTTGAAATCCTCGTGTTTTATCAACAACAACAAGCTATTCAATTGTTCGATAACAGGCTGAGTGAACTTACTCCTTTCACACAACTACAACTCCCGTTTTGGATTAACGACATTAAACAAGGAGTCAATAATGAGTTTTGGGTGATTAGTAACGCACAACAAAAACTAGTCAAACTCAAACGAAATTTGAGTGTTTCTATGCAACAAAACAATGCACTTTTTGCTAATCTAACACTCATTTCAGAAAAGCAAGGACGGTTGTATGCTTATTCAACACAAGACTTGTACTTGTTTTCCAACACAGGGGCGCTAGAGCATGAATTTAAGCAAAAAGGGATCATGACGGCTGCTACCTCTTTGCAAGGTTTTGTGATTGCCGTTGACACCGAAGTATTCGCTGTTGATATCAAAACAAAATCCTTACAGTCTTTGATGGTTCTTCCTGTTATTCCAGAAAAGCTTGCTCTCTTTCAACAAGAAGTGTATTATTTGTTTGAAGGAAGGATTCTTAAGAAGTCGCTGTAATACGGCTTCTTAAGAACAAAACTTAACACACTAATTGCCTATCAGTTTATTCCTATGTGATTAATTCTCCACTACTTCTGGCACATTTACTGTAAAAGTAGTTCTTCTATTTTGCTTGTGTAACTCATCTGAGCATGGTACGCCGTCTTTACATTTATTCACTAATTCAGTTTCTCCCTTACCTTCAAAGCTCAACCTGTTGGTATCAACTCCTTTTTTGATTAACCAGTTGTTCACTGATTTAGCTCTTCTTTCAGACAATGATTGATTGTATGTATCGCGACCTCTACTATCGGTATGTCCTGTGATGGTAATGTTAATGTTTTCGTACTCTTTTAATGTGTTCCATAACTTTAATAAATCATGTGAGTTTTTCTCATCTATTTTTGCGCTGTTGTACGCAAAATAAACTTCTTCCATAACAACATCTATCGGATCTAGAGCAATTGCTTCTAAATTTAATTCGTAGATTACTGGGATTATATTTTTTTGTGAGTTTAGCTCCATCAATAGTGGTTCATAGGAATCAGACTCAAATGCTATTTTGTACGAATTTCCTTGTATTAATTTAGCTACATATTTCCCATACTTATCAGTGACTGTAGTTTGGCTCTCGTTAGTTCCTATGTTGGTGATTGTCAACTGTTGGTCTTTAATTGCGTTTTGCTCCTTATCTCTCAATACGCCAACAACACTGTTTGAAACCGAAAAATTGTACAATTCATCGTTGATAGAGTTACCACCTCTGTCAGACACAACCATGGTTTCGTTTGTTAAGTTGTTATACACTAACGAATACTCATTTTTGCTGCTGTTTAAAGGATAATCGAAATTAATGAGTTCTCCCCAATTGGTGCCGTCAAAAGAAACCGCATACACATCCATTCCACCTTTTGTCGATGGTCGGTTAGACGCAAAACTCAATAAATAACTATCTTCCTTATTGTTGTTGTAACTAAAACTAGGGGTGATTTCTTTGTGTTTCGAATTAATATGTGCGGGCATTATTTTGGGCTCTCCCCAGGTGCCGCTCTTGCTTTTTTTGCACATAAACAAATCTGTTTCTCCCAGCGCTCCTTCTCGGTCAGAGGCAAACACTATAAACTTACCGTCCGCACTTATTGCTGGATGTCCAAAAGAATATTTGTTGTGATTAAAGTCAAATGGTTTACTTACCACCCACTGATTACCAACTTTTTTTGCTTGCAATATCTCCAATTGAACGTTGTAGTTTTCATCAATAACAAACTCATCCATATCCATTCTTCTACGAGTAAAATATAAGCTATTGTCTGTATTATCGAATGAAAAAGGACCTACTGGATATTGACCTACAAAATCTCCTTGTAGTTGCTGGAAGTCACTGTTGTCAGACTCTTTAACTGAGCATATTTTATATCCACTTGACTCGTCCAGTTTGCTTAAAAAGTATAAGCGGTCTTGATAAGATGTGGGGTTTAAATAATCATTTCCTTGTGAAAATTTAATTTTTTCAACTCCATATAAATCCTCAAGCGGCATTTTTTCATTGCAAAAATCATTGGAAATTAAAACATCATTACCTGATTTATGTTCAGCTGCAATGTATTTCTCAAGGTATGTTTTTCCTTCCAAACAGTTATTATTAAGCTTCATCACCAAGGCCATTTGGTAATAAAGGTCAGACTGTTGGGCATGTTTTTTTATGGCTTCTCCATACCATTTTTGGGCATCTCCGTATTGAAAGGTGTTGTAATAACAATCTGCCAATTCGCGATACACATCAAATTTTTCTTTTTCAGCTTCCGTTAGTATTTCGTACTTCTTGGTTGCGTTGCTATATTCTTTGTTTTGATACAAAAGATTAGCTTGTTGATAGGTTCTATTCGCACACGAACTCAGCAACATACCGCCAACAATTATAGCCGAAAAGACTTTATATTTAAATAATTTCATCTTAAAAAAGTTTTAAATCTGGTAATACCAATTTTGTTTTTCCAAAGTCGTATGAAAGCATTATTTCATGACTATTTAATAAAATACCATTAGAGTTAGTGGTGTACATATCGTACGCATATCCTATTCTAAATGGGTCAAATAATTCAAACTGAATTAGTGCCGCCCAACCTTGCTTTACTTTGTACGAAAACCCTAACCACACGGCTTCTTTTACCAGCATGTTAAGATTTAGGTCTATGCCCATATCACTTGCTTTTGCCACCTTTATTAAGGCATTAGGTTTTAGTTTTAGGTTTTCGTTTATATCTATCACATAACCTCCATAAATAAAGGTAACTAGATCTGAATACTGTCGGTTATCGGAGCTTTTAACCATTCCCGACTTTGTCCCATAGGTAATTAAGCGCTGAGAGGATAGTCCTACGTAGTATTTTTTGGTGTAATAGTAAATTCCCGAGCCAAAATTGGTGAAAAGCTCGCTGGTATTGCCTCCGGTTAAAATAGGGTCTTTTTGTTGGAATACTGTTTCTTCGCTTAACCTCGAATTAAAAATTAAAGCACCCGCTCTTAAACCAAATGCTAACCTTCCTGGCCCAAGTTTTATTTTATAGGAATACATCCCCGATAATTCGGTTTGGGAATTGCTTCCAATACGATCGTGTTGTAGGCTAAAACCAGTGCCTACGTGTTTGTTTTTTCCTTTCCAAGGACCATGCATGGCTATGTAATTGCTGGTTGGGGCATTCTCAACACCCACCCATTGATTACGATGCAATACTTTAACTTCATTATATCCATGGGTACCGGCATAGGCAGGGTTAAGTACTATTCCTGCAAACATATATTGGTTGACCAAGGTGTTTTGTTGCGCCCATACCCCTTGACTTAGCAAGCTGATAAAGACTATGGTTATAATTTTTTTCATGAGCTACTTTTTTAAAGTTGACGTTTTAACGTAATATGTCCTTTTTCAACTTGTGAGTCGTTGTACTGAAATATGTAAAAGTATGTTCCTTCTGGAACCTCTTGACCGTCTAAATTTAATCCTTTCCAATTATTTTGGTAGTTGGTTTGTTCAAATACTAGTCCTCCAAATTGGTCGATAATCCTCAAATTATTCTCTGCTAAACCTTCAACGCCTTTTATAATAAAGTTGTCGTTTATGCCATCTCCGTTTGGAGTCACAGCAGATGCAAACAATAAGGTTATAGGTTGTTTTAAGCTCATCTCTCCTTCTGTAGTACAGCCAAGGGAGTCTGAAACTTCAACATAATAATCACCGGCAATTAAGTTGCTTATATTACCTGTACTTTGACCTGTGTTCCACGTAATTTGGTAGGGTTCTGTCCCTCCATTTATCTCCGAAACAATCATTCCATCGTTTAGGCCAAACCCACTTATTTCAAAATCTAAATACAATGTAGGACTTGATAAAACAAGGATCAATTGGTCTGGTTCGGTCACCTCTTTTACCGCAGAAATTGAACAATCTTTAGCGTCGTTTATCGTCAATTCGTAAATACCTGGGCTTAATAGGCTAAGATCTTTTGTGGCGGCAAAGTCTATTTCATCCTTTTTCCACGTATATGCATAACCATCATTTCCTCCTGTTATGGTACTTACAATAATCCCATCTGCCTGTCCAAAACAAGTAACATCGGTAACAGCCGTTTCAAGTGTTAATAGTGGAGGTTGTTCAATCGTTAAAGTATCGCTGATGTTGGTACAACCTTCCATATTGGAAGCTGACATAATATAATTACCCACATCTAAACCAACTAGGTCTTCAGTACTTGCCGAGTTATTCCACAAATAACTAAATCCAGTACCATTATTTACCGTCATGTTTATACTTCCATCTGCAAAATCAAAACACCTTACATCTAAAATTTCATCCAATGTGATTACAGGTTTAGGATTAATAAAAGCTTCTACTGAATCTCTTGCCGCACAACCATTATCACTCACTATGATTACATGATACATCCCAGCATTGGCGAGTGTTGCATTTGACAGTATTGGAGATTGTTCCTCACTGGTAAATCCATTTGGCCCTGTCCAGTCATAAGACTGAGCAGCTTGAGTGGTAAATGCTAGATCCAATTCTTCACAGATGCTGTTGTTTTCAATTTGCGGATCAGTAACTGTTAAGCTATCTAACACTGTTACTCGTGCAGTTTTCGAAGCCATATTACCTGATGAATCAATCACCGTTAAGGTTACTTCAATAAATTCATTCATGGTGCTAGAGCAGTCAAATGAATTAGGACTTACATCCATGGATTGAATGTAACAGTTGTCTGTCGATCCGTTATCCACTTCGCTAGCCGAAATCATTTTATCTCCGCTATTACTTAAATACACCGTAATATCTTTAGTTATTACTATTGGTTTTAAGGTATCTAAAACACTTACGATCGCCATTACATCAGTAATGTTATTTGAAACATCGGACACTGCCATAATTACCATATTATCTCCAATATTTTCGCAAGTAAACTCACTTACATCAAGTGTAATATCATTAACCCCACAATTATCATATAGTCCATTGATTATTAATTCATAATCTATAGAAATCATTCCATTGGCATCTAAATAAAGGGTTGTATCGTGTGCAATGACGATTGGCCTAATGGTGTCTAGTAACGTTACAACCGCAGTGGCCGTTTGACTGTTGTTTGCCGCATCCATTACTGTCATGGTAATGGTGTTTTCGCCCAAGTCTGTGCAAAAGAAATCTGTTACATCCAACCCTATCGTCAAGATATTACAGTTGTCAGCACTTCCATTATCTATCATGCTACTGTCAATTGATGCCTTACCATTTGCATCCAAATAGACTGTTATGTCTTGAGTCATTATCGTAGGTTTAATGGAATCTATCACTGTTACTATAGCAGTATTAGTGGCACTGTTTTCTGACACATCCGAAACTGTCATGGTTACTGTATTATCGCCGAGATCATTGCAATTAAAAGTATACTTATCTAACACACTAGTTGTTATCGTACAATTATCAGTACTGCCATTGTCAATCATACTATTATCTATGGTTGCTACACCTGTTGAGTCCAAATACACC